>JAEKKE010000114.1 GCA_019510535.1 Acidobacteriota bacterium | reverse complement strand
ACCTACGGCTTCGGTGCAGGTTCGGCTGGAATCAGCCCAACTCTCCGCAACCAGCTTGTTCAGGTTCCCTTTACGGGCAACTCTGCACTGGCGGTCGCCGGTGCGAAGCCGGTACCTCGTCACATCGATCAGCGCCTGGTTACGGCTTACTATGAGCAGGCTCACTTCGGTGTGCAGAGCGGCTTCAGCGGCTATGTGGTCGAAGCCACTTACGTCGGTACCTTCGGCCGCAAGCTCATCGGTCTAATGAACATCAACACCTTCGAGGGCCGTACTGCCTGCTTGTCGTCGTCGAGCACGGCACAGAAAGCGCTCTGCGCGGCACAGGGGTATACGACCTACAGCTCGGCTCGTCCGACTTCGCTCTTCAATAACGACAACTTCCGTAGCAACGGCTTCGGCTCGAACTACAACGCCGGCCAGGTCAGTGTACGGAAGAGCTTTGCGAGGGGTGTTCAGATGCTTGCCAACTACACCTACTCGAAGGCGATGGACAATACCTCCGACGTCTTCACCGTGAAGAACGGCGGCACCGGTATCGTCTCCCCCTACAACCCGCGGTATGAGTATGGTGCGGCCGACTTCGATACTCGTCACAACCTGGTTGTGACCTCGAATCTGGAGTCGCAGTGGAAGAAGGGCAACCTGCTCCTCGGGGGATGGGCTCTTTCCCCGATCTTCTCGTGGCGCAGCGGTTCGCCCATTTACATCAAGAACGGCGCGAGCACCTATGACCCGAACAAGGACGGCACTACCGGCGTTGACCGTGCGGTCTATCTGAAGACCGGCGATCCCCGCAACTCCATCAACCACGATGTCAGCCCCGCCAAGGGCTACATCACCAAGGGAACATGGGGCGCATACTCCTGCCCGACCGTCTGGTGCGATCCGCCGGTGCAGCGTAACAGCATCTATGGTCCGCGTTTCATCAACCTGGACCTCGGAGCGACCAAGCGCTTCGCCATCACGGAGAGGCAGACGGTCACCTTCCAGACCAGCTTCTTCAACATCTTCAACCATCCCAACTTCAAGAACCCGATTGGCGATACCAACAATGCCAACTTCGGTAAGTCGATCGATGTGAACAAGGACGCTCGTATCACGCAGATGAGCCTGCGGTACGACTTCTAAACTCGGACCTGAATCAACAAAGAAGGCCACCCGTATGGGTGGCCTTCTTGTTTGATACTCGGGCTTTGATTGTCCTCAGAAGCAGATATCTCCGTTACGCTACGAATGACAAAGAGAAAGTCAGTTCAGCGCCTCTTACTTGCGATTTTCTTGGCAGCCTTCTTTGCCGGTGACTTCTTCGCGGCTGCTTTCACCGCCGCCTTCTTAGCAGCCTTTTTGACAGCCTTCTTCGCGGCCTTCTTTGCAGGCGCCTTCTTCTCGCGTACAGCTCTCGACTTGGCTGCGACTTCCTGATGCATCTCCGCCACCGAGATCGTCGTTGCGGACTTGCGCAGGCGCTCCAGGCCATAGAACTCGCGCTTTTCCGGAGAGAAGATGTGGACGATGAAGTCCACATAGTCCATCAGGATCCACTCCGCCTGTCTGCGGCCCTCGACGGAGTTCGGATAAATGCCGAACTGCCTCTTCAACTGCAGTTCGATCTCATCGGAGATCGCGTCGTTCTGGCGCTCGTTGGTGCCATTGCAGATCAGGAAGTAGTCGCACAACCCGCTCTCGGACGGATCGAGCTGCAGGATACGGATGTCCTCGGCCTTCTTGCTGTCGGCCGCTTCTGCGGCGGCCAGAACCAACTGCTTGCTCTCGTTCGTTGCCATCATCCTCCTTCAATACATTCCAAGGATAGGACATCCTACCCAATCCCGCCGGTTGGCTGCCAGCGTAAATACTCCTTAGCCATGTTTTGCGGGTTGGTAGTTGCCGACCGTTGGGCGAAACGCAATTGAAATTCTGTTCCAACTATTGATCTGCGTAATCGCAAAGGTCAGTCGCACAATCTCATCCTCGGTAAACTGCGCCTTTACCTGCGCGAACACGGCATCAGGAGCATGTCCCTGCTGGATGTTGGTAATCACCTCGGTCCAGGCCAGCGCGGCCTGCTCGCGCGGAGTGAAGAAGGTCGTCTCGCGCCAGGCATCCAGAGCAAACAGACGCTGCGCGGTCTCGCCGGCAGCCATGGCGTCTTTGCTATGCATGTCCAGGCAATAGGCGCATCCATTCAACTGAGAAGACCGCATCTTCACCAGCTCCAGCAGGCTGTGTTCCAGGCCGCTGTTGTCCACAATGTGCCCAAGCTGCTGCAGCGCCTTCACACCTTCCGGAAAGGCCTTCCAATATGCAATCCGTTCTTCGTGCATCCTGTTTCTCCTTCACTGCGCCTGTGGTACGTCAGTCTTGGTGTCATACCACGTAGCTTCTACACCCTGGATGCCGGCCGGGCTCACCGTGACGCGCAAAAATCCCCGAGCCTGCTCCGCTTCACCCACCTGGTTCTTTTCGCTTAACGGTGGCGCCACCCGGGTCTTTGCCGCAACACAGGGATTCACCGCCAGCGAGCTGTCCGCACCTGCATAACTGGTCTTCGCCTGGTCATGGAAGTGGCCGGCAAAGATGCCTATGACCTTCGGCCCGCATGCAGTCTTCTCCCAGTCCTTCCGCAAGGTCTCATCAATCTCCCACACGGCATGTTTGCGGAACGGATCCATCAGGTCCGGCTCGTGGGTGAAGATCACCAGCGGCTGCGGTGAGTCGTCAGCCAAGTCCCCAATGAGCGCAATCTGCTCCTTCGGACAATTCACCGGCTCCGGCGCAATGGCACAGGGCGCTGCGTAATTTTCCTTCGCTTTGAAGCTAACCGTGTCCATGCCGGCGAAGCGAAGTCCGCGGATCACGAATGCATTTTTCGTCAGCAGCGGATACACGTCGGGCCCGTGCTTCGTCTTCATACGCTCCTGCAGCAGGGCCATAAAGCATGGAAACCGCCCCGAGTCGGCAATGCGCTCATGGATCACGTCGTTGTTACCCGCAACAAAGTAGATCCGCTGCACTTTTAGCGGAGCCAGTAGCTCAGCCACTTCCTCCACGGCTGCATCCAGACGGAAGGGAGGCAGGCCCGTCGGCGATAGCGGTACCGGCGTCGCCGCACAGCGCGACTGCGAGAAGTCCACGTTCAACAGGCCCATGTCACCGGTAAAGACCGCAAAGTCTGCCTGAAAGCCGCTGGCATTCATCGCCCCAATCGCCCACCGGAAGCTGCGGCGATCCTCCGCGGCAACCTTGAACGCCTCTTCCCGCGGAAGCTTATCTCCGTCGTCGAACAGATGAGCGTCGGTGAACTGGAAGAAACGTACAGGATCCTGGGCGTACAGGGCGGCAGAGCAGAGTGCAAACAGCAGTGTGGCAAGGAGACGCTTCACACTCGACAGTCTATCTGTACAGCCCATGCTCTTCGATGTAACCAAGTACCGGCGGAGGCACTGCTCCCGGCTTTTCACCCCGTTTCAGTGCGTCGCGCAGATCCGTCGCCGAGATGGGTTCTTCAATATCGGTCAACAGGTGTACGCGCGATCGTTGTGCCGAGGTCAGTCCCATCGCCTCAATCCGCGAAAGATCGAAACCTGGGCGCGAGACCACGATCCATTGCGCAAAGTTCAGCAGCTGGTCCGGGTATTTCCAGCGGGGAAGGTCAAGAAAGCTGTCGGCGCCAACGATATTCCACCAACTGCAACCGGGATTTTCTCCGCGCAGTGTCTGCAGCAGGTCGATGGTGAAATTCGGCTGTCCATCGCCGCGCGGAGCGTCGGCGCCGCTGGCAACGAAGCGGTAGTCCGCTTTACATACCATGCGTACCATCGCCAGACGCTGGGAATAAAATGCCAGAGGAGGCGTTGTCTTCAACGGCTGGCGTCCCACTGGGGTCCACCAGACCTCGGAAAGTCCAAAGTTGTCCGCTGCCGCTCTTGCTACATCAATATGGCCCGAATGGGGAGGATCAAAGGTTCCACCAAAGATACCGATACTTCGCATGAATATGTCCCTGTCTTAGGTCTACCAGACCTTGCAGGTCTCTGCGCGCACCATCGGGTCCCCTTTCTTGCACCCCCATGCCTTCTCAAACTCCGGCATGTTCGATAACGGACCCAGCACACGCCATTTGCCCAGCGGATGCGGGTCCACCTGCACCTGGCTGCGTGCTGCCTCGGGCCTTACCAGGGCGCCACGCCACTGCGCCTCCGCCAGGAAGAACTGCTGTTCCGGCGTCAGACCGTCGACGGTAGCTTCCGGTCCTTTACCCTCTCGCGATTTCTCGTACGCGCGGAGCGCGAGGTTTACGCCGCCCAGGTCGCCTAAGGCCTCGCCGGTCACCAGCTTTCCGTTGTGATGAATGCCCGGCTCGATGAAGTAGCTGTCGTACTGCTGCGTTGTGCAGGCCGTCTTGGTCTTGAACTTTTCAAAGTCCTCCGGAGTCCACCACATCGTCAGCGATCCATCGGCGGCGAACTGTGCGCCCTCGTCATCCACGCCATGGCTGATCTCGTGGCCAATGGTGACTCCAATTGCGCCATAATTGATGGCGTCGATGCCTTTCGGATTGAAGCCCGGTGGCTGCAGATATCCTGCCGGTACAACCACCTCATTCATCTGCGGGTTGTAATAGGCGTTCATCGTGGGCGGAGTCATATCCCAGCGGCCACGGTCCAGTGGCTTGCCGATCCGGCCCAGATCGTCGCGCACCTCGAAGGCCTGCGTCGACATTACATCCGACAGGAAGTCGGCGCGCGTGACTTTCACACTGGAGTAGTCCTTCCATTTGTCGGGATATCCGACCTTGATATTGAGAGCGGCTACCTTCTCCAGGGCCTTGGCCTTGGTTGCCTGCGTCATCCAGTCATTGCTGGTAATGCTCAGCTTCAACTGCTCGGCGATATTGACTGCCATCTCGCGCGCACGGGTTTTCGCCTCCGGCGAGAAGTACACCTCGACATACCTCTTACCCAGCGCTTCGCCGAGTTGCGAATCCACCAGGCGCGAGCACCGCTGCCACCGCGGCCGCTGCTCCTTTACGCCGGTCATCACCGTTCCGAAGAAATGGAAGTTCTCATCGACAAACGTCGTAGGCAGGTAGGCTGCATCGGCGTGCAACACCATCCAGCGCAGATAAGCCTTCCATTCACCGACCGGCGTCTGTTTCAGCTCTGTAAGAAAGGCCGCGGTCAGCTTGGGCTGGCTGAGATTCAGCTTGCCCTGAGGAACATTCAGGGTCTTATATGTGGCCACCCAGTCGAAGCCTGGGTACTGCTTCGTTAGCTCGCCGAACTGCATTGGATGGTCGGTATTCTTCGGCTCGCGCAGCTCCACGCGCGACAGCCGCGCTTCGGCCAGCTTAGTCTCGATCTTCAGCACGGCATCGGTTGCTTCCTTCGCCTGGATCTCGCTGTAGCCCGCAAGCTTGAACATCGACTCTACATGCGCGGTGTACTTCTCACGAATCTCCTTGTAGCGAGGTTCGTTGCGCAGATAATAGTCCCGGTCGGGAAGGCCCAGACCACGGATCGAGATCTCGGCAATGGTATCCAGCGGAGCATGCGCATCCTGCGATGAACTGATATCGAGCGGAGCCCGAACGCCAACCTTCATCAGATCGACGATCATCGTCTGCACACCGCGGGCGTCCTTGATGGCATCAATGCGCGCCAACGCCGGCTGCAGCGGCTTCAGGCCTGCGGCATTGACTGCCGCCTCGTCCATACACGCGCCATAGAAGTCACCGATGAGTTGTTCGGTGCTGCCCGCCGCCTGCTTCTTTGAGGAAGCCTCATCCAACAGGCCGCGCAGCTTGGCGGTGGTCTCTTCCTGGGTGACGGTCCGAAGTGCCCAGGAAGTCTGGATCGCCGGCATCGGATTCTGCTTCCGCCATTGGCCATTGGCATAGTTGTCAAAGTCGTTGCACGGCGAAAGCGACTTATCGATGTCCTGAACCCGCGCACCCTGCTGGGCGGCGGCGGAAAATGGCAGCAGAGTGCAACCCAGCGCGGCTGCGGCAAACCACTTCATGGCAAACTCCTCGATGGCCCACTATAAATGCTCTAGTCGCATTTTCCCTGTTACTGGGTATCCCGGAGGAGGAGTGCTGTGGCGTTTTCATTGCGGAAAACGCCCATAGATGGGGAAGCCCGCGCTACACCTACAGGGAAAATGCTCTAGCGGCAAATACTCCGGCTTTCCTGCTATCCTTGCCTGCCATGAAAATCGCACTTGCCGCCACTCTCTTCGCTACCTCTGCCCTGGCCCAGTCCACCCTCCTGGTCACCAATCAGACGGACCGGAGCCTCACCTATATCGATACAGTGGCCGGCAAGGTCATCGACACGATTCCCGAGAACGGTGTCACCGGGCATGAGATCACCACCACGCCCGACGGCAAAATCGCCTTCGTTCCCATGTACGGCAGTGCCGGTGTCGGCAAGCCAGGTACCGACGGCGCGGAGATTCAGGTGGTCGATGTGGCCAGCCACAAGATCATCCACACCATCAATTTCGGTCACGGTGTACGTCCGCACAAGCCCGTCTATGACACGCACCGCAATGTTCTGTGGGTGACCACCGAGATCGATCAGAGCATCACCGCCATCGATCCCAAGACCTATAAGGTGCTTTATTCCATCCCGACTGGCCAGGCTGAATCGCACATGCTGGTGCTCTCTCCGGATGGCCACCATGCCTACACCGCGAACGTCGGCCCAGGCACGGTTTCGGTGCTCGATCTCGATGCGAAGAAGCTCGTCACCATCATTCCGATCTCGAAGAATACACAGCGCATCACCATCACGAACGATGGCAAGTACGTCTTCACCTCAGACCAGATTGAACCGCGTCTCGCTGTTATCGATACCGCCACCAATAAGGTGAAGGACTATGTCGCGCTGCCGGCCTCCGGCTACGGCGGCGCCATTACGCCCGACGGTAAGACGCTGATCCTTTGTCTGGTACATGCCAATAAGGTCGCTTTTCTGGACCTCGCGACGATGAAGGTCACGAAAGTGATTCCAGTAGGGGAATATCCGCAGGCGGTAGTGATCACCAAAGACGGCAAGCGTGCCTTTGTCTCCAGCCTGCACTCCGGAACGATCGATGAGCTGGACGTGGCCAAACAGGAGCAGGTAAGGAGCATCTTCTCCGGCAAAGGCGCCGACGGCATGGTACTCGTCTCCGCGAAATAACGTTCGTCTGCTAGCCTTTTAGCAGCATGGACGCAACCTGCCATCGGTGCCATCAGTCGTTCCCCGCGGACTCCGCCTTCTGCCCTCATTGCGGAGCGGCGCAACTTTTTGTCACCGCGGAGCAGATGGAGGATGAAGCCGCCGCCGGCAATCTGCCGCCGTTGCAGCGTGTCTCGCGCATCGATTGGCACCGGGCACTGCTCTCGTCGCTGGTGGTTGCCGCTGCCGCCGCGGTACTCTCCGCGCTGGCTGTGCTGGTGCCGGTGCTCTCCATCGCTCGTTTTCTCTGGATCCTCACGGCATCCACCACGACGCTCTGGTTCTACCTCAAGCCGGCGCCCAATCGTCCCATGGATGGCGGTATCGGCGCGCGTCTCGGAACGGTGACCGGTCTCGCCGTCTCGTTCCTCACCACCTTCTCGACCGCGCTGCTGATGGTCATCCAGCGTTATGTCCTGCATCGCGGGGCAGCCATGGACGCCGCTTTCGCCGACATGCTGAACAAGCTGGGTGAGTTCTACAAGAGTGTCGGCATTGACGCCCAGCAACAGCAGCTCGTCTTCTCCTTGCTGCGTTCGCCCGAAGGGCACGCCGGTCAGATGCTCTCAGAGTTCGCTATGCGCGCCGTCTTCATTACCGCTTTCTTGGCGCTGGTGGGCGGCATCTCGGGCATGGCCCGGAAGAGTCGCCGCCGGGTTGCCGGTTGATATATATCTGTTGCGGATATATCTGTTCCTGATGTAGAGTGCTTCCATGAGCACCGCCAGGACTTCGCCCGAGGATCATCTTCCGCTAACGCCGGCAGTCTTCGCCATCCTTCTCGCCCTTGCCGATGGTGAAAAGCACGGCTACGCCATCATGCAGGAGGCGCGCGAGCACGTCTCCATGGGACCGGGAACGCTCTACGGAACGCTCGACCGGCTGCTGACCGCCGGTCTTGTCGTGGAGACGGGCCTCTCTGAAGATGAGCGACGGCGCTACTATCGCGTTACCTCGCTCGGCAGGCGTGTACTTACGGCAGAGACGGCACGGCTGCAGCGAGCGGTCGCCATGGCTCAGGACAAAGGCATCCGCCCCGTCGAGGTGAAGGCATGAAGCTCGGTCATTTCCTCCGCACCTACGCTTTATCCCTCTATCTATATCCAAAGGCATTCCGAGCACGGTATCGTGAGCAGCTTCTCGACGCCGCGCGCCAGGCCTATGACGAGCGGCAATCGGGACACGGCCGGCTGCTTTTGGTCCATCTACGGGACAGCCTGGGTTCCGGTCTTTGGGAGCGGATATCGACGCCTTTGCGGCCGCTGCACGCCATCTGGTGATGGCGGTTACGGCACAACAGATCGTGCGCCGCCAGGCCGATGTCAGGCCCCGTCAGGCAGTGGCGAGCATCGCCGCCAGACTCGGGCAGGGAGCGGATGAGCATATCCTGCAGCCGCGGGAAGAGATCAGCGATCTCGATTGGCTGCGTTCTGACCGTACCTTTGCCGCCATCTACAACCCTGCCGGCGAACCCATCGCTGCCAGCGCCACGCTTCATGGAGCTTTTCCGCACCCACCCAGCGCGATCTTTCCGCGTATTCGGCAGACTGGCCGTACGGTCATCACCTGGCAGCCGGAGAATCGTGTGCGCCTTGCGCTCACCGTTCGTCCGCTTCCCAACGATGACTACGTCGTTGCTGGCCAGAGCCTGCTTCCCTTTGAACGCCGGGAAGGCGCTCTGCGGCTCTCGTTTGCCATAGCCTGGGGCCTTGTTCTTTGTGCCGCGGGAGGCCTCTTCTTCCGCCGCTCGGCACCGTACGCTCCGCTCCGGTAAAATAGCCGAGGCGGTTACGAACAGGATGTCCTGGTTTAAGCGCGAAGATAACGAGATCATCAACGACGACACAGAGAAGACAGTCCGCACGGAAGGTCTTTGGATTAAGTGTGAGGGTTGCCGG
>JAEKKE010000498.1 GCA_019510535.1 Acidobacteriota bacterium | reverse complement strand
TGTTCGATGAGACGTTTTGCATGCGGGAAACTGGGCCACCAGCTTATTCCTTCGCGTGCTTCTTTGTCTCGCTCTTTGCGGGCTCGTCTTTCAGGCGGCTTGAAGAGGACTCGCGTACGACCAGTTCGGCCGGAAG
This sequence comes from Acidobacteriota bacterium, assembly GCA_019510535.1. Lineage (GTDB taxonomy): Bacteria > Acidobacteriota > Terriglobia > Terriglobales > Acidobacteriaceae > Terriglobus. The sequence continues at coordinate 2,202 of JAEKKE010000498.1, read as the reverse complement.
CTGAACGCGGGTAATGGGAGGTGGAGACTGTTCTCCGCCTTCAATACGCCGCAGCAACACCTCCACGGCGCGGTGCCCCATCTCGTAGGTAGGCTGTACCACGGTAGAGATACCGGGCTTAAAGAGAGCCTCAGCGTTTACCTGGTCGAAGGTTACGAAGGCGAAGTCTCGCGGCGTACGCAGGCCAAGCGAGTAAAGGCTGCGGAGTGCAGCCATGCCGGTGACGCCGTTGGTGGCCAGCAGTGCGGTTGGCTTGCTATCGCCCGTGCGGAAGCCCCGCTGGCACAGGCCGGAGACGACCTCCTGGCCAAACGCTGCATTCCAGATCAGCGAGTCGTCGACCGGAATGCCCGCACGGGTCAATGCATTGCGATAGCCGCGAAGACGTTCACGCTCATTCTGCAGCGAGAGTGGACCGGTGATGATGGCGATGCGGGTATGACCGTTCTCGATGAGATGTGCCGTTGCCATCTCGGAGGCGCCGGCGTCATCGACGCAGACCGAGTCAACCTCCAAGTCAACCGGCACGCGATCGACGCAGATGATCGGAGAGCCGGCGACGCTTTGCGGATCTTCGGCCTCGGCGGCTTCGCGTGATTGAGCCGTTACCAGCAGAATGCCTTCCACCCGCTGAGCGCGCAGCAGGGCGAGCATGTCGGCCTCGCGCTCGGCGCTGCCTTCGGAGTCAAGCACGATGAGGAAGTATCCACGCTCACGCGCCGCGGCTTCAGCACCACGCACGATCTTCGGGAAGAAGGGAATCGTGATGTCGGGAATAACGATGCCCAGTGTGTAAGTACGGTTGGTCTTCAGGCTTCGGGCGATCAGGTTAGGCCGATAGTTAAGGACGCGGATCGCGTCCAGCACCTTCTGCCGCGAGCGTTCGCTTACCTTTGCAGATCCGCTAATAACGTTTGAAACCGTACCGGCGGAGACGCCGGCGAGCTTCGCGAGTTCTTTCTGATTCGGTGCCATGGGCCGGAAACAATTCCTTTAGATCGTTGGCTATGCGTCCAGATACATCAACCAACTCTACATGCGACTGTATATGAGAGTCGACGCCCGGTCACGAACGAATACCGCGTAGATTTCCGCGATATGGCTCACCAGTTGGCCTGGTGAGAAGTCAGAATGTTAAAATCCCGGCAGGGTCTACCAACGGGAAGGTGAGGGAAATGAGCGCTTTACATACGAAATGGAATCAGCTCACAAGCAAGCTGAATCCGGTGTATCTGAAGTTCATAGGTGCAGGTGTTGGGGTTGCGTTGTGTCTGGTGGCTATTTCGGTCACCGCTGAGCCGAAGCCGGCCGATCCGCCTGCAGCCGTAATGGCCGCGTATCAGCAGGACGAGCACCCTGAGTTTCCCGCCGGTCCGGGCCGCGATGTAACGCTGCGTGTGTGCAGCCGTTGCCACTCGCCCAACAACATCCTGAGCCGTCCGCAGAACCGCGAGGGATGGGAAGCGACCATCGCCAAGATGGTGGACATGGGAGCCACCGCCAGCGATGAAGACTTCGCCGCGATTCTCGATTACGTCTCCAAGAACTTTCCCGCCCCCGGCACTGGCGGAGGGGCTGCAGCGACGGCGCACGTCAACGCAAATAAGGCGACTGCCGCTGACCTTGCCAAGGCTCTCAGCCTGACCGATAAGGAAGCCGCCGCGATCGTGGACTACCGCACCAAGAACGGCGACTTCAAGACGATCGACGATCTGAAGAAGGTTCCGGACGTGGACGGTAAGAAGATCGACGACAAGAAAGACGTCATCGACTTCTAAACAGAAAAGATTGCAGAAACAAAAAGCCCCTCAGTTCGAGGGGCTTTTTGACTTTATGGCTCCCATACACTGGGTGCCCCATGTCCGGGGTCCCCAACGAACTTTGTTCGTTGGGGTGGTGTCCCTCGGGGACATGGGTATTCGAGCGAAGCTCGAACCCGTTTTTGTATAGAGATGCTTATACAGCCCGGGTGCCCGCCCTCGCAACGCTAGGGTGGGTTCGGAATACCCTAAATTCCCAACAAGACTCAAATCAAATTTGTCGATACACCCTAATGAACAGTTTTCATCCGCCGCTGCATGAAATCCATCAACAGATAATTCCCCAGCGTCTGTGGCGTAGTGAAGTAAGCCTTCCCGCGGCACATCGCCGTCACTTTTTGCACAAACTGCACCAGGGCGAAGTCATTGGTGAGCATGAAGG
>JAEKKE010000497.1 GCA_019510535.1 Acidobacteriota bacterium | reverse complement strand
CGCCCATAGATGCGAAAACCTCAACTGTAACCTCGCCATCGGTAGATCCCGGCATAGAGAATAATCACTCAAGTCAGGGGCAGCTTTCTGCTGTGAGGACACAATCGCTGGGAAAATTATGTGAACAAAATTTCAGTGGGCTGTCGATTCCACCACTTCGTACACGACTATCTGATAAACAGATCCCCACTGGAAGAAGCTGAAACGGAATGATCGGGCCCTTCAGAAGTACCTTGGAAAGGACTGCAAGGCATGATTCGTGCGCAGCAACCCGCACTCTCTCTCTTCGCTATCGGCATGATTGCACTGGGGACCCTCTCGGTGATCTACCGTGACTTCGCCTACAACTGGCAACCGGTCCCCCCATTTCATCCGGGCCGTGGAGCGCTCGCCGTAGCCTGCGGTCTCTTCATGGTCATAGCCGGCGTGGCTCTGCTCTTTCGTCCAACCGTGGCGCTTGCTTCGCGTGTAGTCCTTTTGTTTCTTCTGGCCTGGCTTTGCCTCAAGATTCCGGCGTTGATCGTCGCTCCCCAGATCGAGGGCGTCTGGCTCGGACTTGGCGAAATTGCCATGTTGTTTGCCGGCGGTCTGGTGGTCTTTGCCCGTTTCTCCGGCCTGGAGCAGTCATCCTTCTTCCGGCGCTTCACTGGCACGAGGGGGCTGCAGATCGCCCGCATTCTCTTCGGGCTTGCTGTGATTCCCGTCGGACTCAGTCATCTTTTTTATGTGCAGATCACGGCCGGCTTTGTTCCTTCGTGGTTGCCCTTCCGCGTAGGCTTCGCCTATCTGACCGGCGTGGGGCAGATGGCCTGTGGCCTGGGGATATTGTTCCTGGTCTTGCCACGTCTAGCCGCGTACATCGAAACGGCGATGCTGGCGATCTTCGCCTTCCTGGTCTGGGGACCCAATACCTGGTTTGCCGCTGCGCCGAAGATGGCCGGCACGTCGGTGGGGCCACGTTTCCCGCTGACCGCCTTCTTCATCACCTGGATCATCGCCGCGGCCTCGCTGCTTGTCGCGGACAGTCTCACAGATGAACGATCTGATACCAATAGGACATCGAAACAGAGGACTGCGAATGACCGTGCAGGACGATACGCTTGAGAGCTTTCTGGCTCACGGAGCCCCAGCTCTGCCACCGGGAGAGAGCGGCCATGCGATCCATGAAGGTGCCCGCATTTGGCACTGCCGCCTCGGCGCGGGTTCTCCCGTCATACTGTTGCACGGAGGGCTTGGTCACAGCGGTAATTGGGGCTATCAGGTTCCCTTCCTTCTAGAGCATGGATTCCAGGTCATTCTGATTGATAGCCGTGGGCAGGGAAGAAGTACGCGCGATCCGCGTCCCTACTCGTACGACCTGATGGCCTCCGATGTTGTCGCGGTCATGGATGCACTGCAGATCGAGAAGGCTGCCCTCGTTGGCTGGAGTGATGGCGCATGTACCGCCATGCTCCTCGCTGCGGCGCATCCATCACGTGTCTCCGGAGTCTTCTTCTTCGCCTGCAACATGGATCCCAGCGGAGTAAAGCCCTTCGAAGCGACTCGGGTTCTCGATCGCTGCTTCTCCCGTCACACGAAGGACTACGCCGAGCTGTCACCGACACCGGATTGTTTCCAGCAACTCGTCGCTGATCTCTCACTCATGCAGCGGACCCAACCAAACTACACCGAAGACGATCTCGCTAAGATCCATGTCCCTGTCACCATCGCGCAGAGCCGTTCCGACGAGTTCATCCGCACAGAGCACGCAGAACACCTCGCCCGGTCTATCCCCAACGCCAGGCTGGTCCTGCTCGAAGGTGTTACCCACTTCGCCCCGCTCCAGCGCCCTGAGCAGTTCAATGAGGTGGTACTCGGCTTTCTGCATCGCCTGCATGGCAGCTAGGCGTATCCAACAGATCGGTTTAGCCCATACACTGGGTGCCCCATGTCCCGTGGGAACATGGGCCCGGCCTTTAAGCATCGCTCATCAAGGCTGTCCCCGATAAATGCGCCACTCCACCCCTCCTTTAAGCCCCGAAGGCAGCAGAGGCTCATCCGGCGAAGGCAACGTAATATTGCTCTTCGTCTGCTTTGTTGCAGGATCAACAGCATCGCCAACACGACGGTTGTGCCACAGGTTCGTCACCGCAACCTCAAGCACACCACTCTCCGGCAATGGCCCATGCAGACACGCTTCATAAGGCGCTGCCCAGGTGGTCGCCACTGGTTTGCCCGCAAACGTAACCCGTGCAATCTCATGCACAGCCTCGAAGCGCAGGCACGCGGTCTCGCCCGCGGAGAGCTTCGGTGTTGTAAGGCTGGTGCTGTACACCCCTGTTCCGGAGAAATACTTCGCGCTA
>JAEKKE010000496.1 GCA_019510535.1 Acidobacteriota bacterium | reverse complement strand
GAAGGCGTGGACTTCGACATCGTCACGCAGACCGGCGCCGGCGCCTACGAAGTAGGTGAAGAGTCGGCGCTGATGGAGTCGCTCGAAGGCAAGCGCGGCGTGCCTCGCATCAAGCCTCCGTTCCCGGCTGTCGTGGGTCTTTACGGAGGGCCGACCGTCATCAACAACGCTGAGACCATCGCCAGCGCGCCTCATATTCTCCTCATGGGTGGCGAGCCGTATGCCAAGGTCGGCTCTGAGCGCAACGGCGGAACGCGTCTGTTCGGCATCAGCGGTCACGTCGAGCGGCCTGGCGTCTACGAACTGCCGATGGGCTACAACCTGAAGAAGGCCATCTACGAGGTCGCCGGTGGCGTCAAAGGCGGACGCAAGCTGAAGGCCGTGGTTCCTGGTGGATCGAGTTGCCCGGTGCTGAAGGCGGATGAGCTCGACGTCGGTCTCGACTTCGACCAGATGGGCAAAGCCGGCACCATGCTTGGCTCGGGCGGCATTGTTGTTCTGGACGAGACGGTTTCGATGGTTGAGTTCGCTTTGCGGACCATCAAGTTCTACCAGCATGAGAGCTGCGGCTGGTGCATCCCCTGCCGTGAAGGTACAGATTGGCTGAAGAAGACCCTGACGCGCTTCTACAACGGCTACGGCAACAAGAAGGACATCGCCAATATTCAGTATCTGGCGGAGAACATGATGGGCCGTACCTTCTGCCCGCTGGGCGATGCGGCCGCCATGCCGACGCTCGGATTCATCAAGAAGTTCCGCGAAGAGTTTGAAGAATATCTCGAGGGTCATCGCACCGAGAAGGCCCTTATTACCACCGAAGAACTGATCGGCGCAGCGCACCACTAGAGGACTGAAGGAATGCCAGACGTAAATTTCATTGTCGACGGCAAACAGCTCACCGCTCCGGCGGGCACGCTGCTGATCGACGCCTGCAAGGCGGCAGGCATCGAGATTCCTGCCTTCTGCTACTACCCGGGTCTCTCGCTACAGGCTGCCTGCCGCATGTGCGTGGTTCGCGTTGAGAAGATGCCGAAGCTGCAGACGGCGTGCACCACACCCGTAGCCGAGGGCATGGTGGTGCAGACCGAAACTCCTGAGATCGCTCAGGCCCGCAAGGCGACCATCCAGCTCCTGCTTGGCAATCACCCGCTCGATTGCCCGGTATGCGATGCCGGCGGCGAGTGCGAACTGCAGGACATGACCTTCAAGTACGGTGCGGCCGATAGCTTCTATACCGAACCGAAGAACCACCGCGAAGAGCAGAAGTGGTCGCCGGCCGTGTACTTCGACCGTCCGCGTTGCATCCTCTGTTACCGCTGCGTGCGTATGTGCGGCGAGGGTATGGATGTCTTCGCTCTGGGTATTCAGAACCGCGGCTCCTCTGCGGTGATCGCTCCGAATATCCCGGCGAGCGAATCCTCCACCGGCATGCAGCAGCTCGACTGCGAAGAGTGCGGCATGTGCATCGATGCCTGCCCGGTCGGCGCACTTACCTCGGATTCCTACCGTTATAAGACTCGCCCGTGGGAGATGAACCACGTCGGCACCGTCTGCACACACTGCGGCGACGGCTGCAAAACCACGCTCGGCGTTCGCCGCTCCTCCGATGGTATGGAGATCGTCCGCGGCGATAACCGTGACCGCTCCGGTATCAACAACGACTTCCTCTGCGCCAAGGGCCGCTTCGCCTTCGACTTTGCAAATCACGAAGAACGCCTGACACAGCCACTGGTTCGCCAGGCCGACGGCAAGCTGAAGCCCGTCTCCTGGGAAGAGGCGCTGACGGTTGTCGGCAAGAAGTTCAAGGAAGTGCGGGACAGCAAGGGCGGTCACGGGCTCGGTGTCATCGGATCGAACCGCATCACCAACGAAGAGGCGTACCTGCTGCAGAAGTTTGCCCGCAGCGTGCTCGGCACCGCGAATATCGATCATCACCGCACCGCCGACTACACCACCTTCGCCCGCGCTCTGAGCAGCACGAGCGGCAAAACGGCATCGCAGCGTGACACCACCACCGCGAAGGCCGTGCTTCTGATCGGTGGCGATCCGACGAACCAGAACCCGCTAACGGCATGGAATCTACGTACAGATGTTCGCCTGAACAAGGCTCGCATCTATGTTGCGAACCACGCCCCTATCAATCTCAATGGTGACGACGCAGCGGCACAGGCAGCAGCAGGCGACCTCAATGCGCTTACAGCCTTCCGCGACGCGGTGAAGGGCGAAGAGAACCTCCTGGTCGTGATCGGCAACGAGCTGCGCGGTACCGATCTCGAGAAGCTGGTACAGTTCGCTCTCTCGCTACCAAATGCGAAGGTTGCTCTGCTGTCCGATTACGTCAATTCGCGCGGCGCCGCGGACATGGGCCTGCTGCCTGACCTTTTGCCTGGCTATACCCCGTGGATGCAGCCGAAGGACTTCGCCACCGAATACGGCGATCGTTTCCCCGCCGCCAAAGGCCTGGACCTGCTGCAGCAGTTCGACGCGGCAGCAACCGGTGAACTCGGAGCTCTCTACGTCGTTGGAGCGAACCCTGTCGCCCGCTACTCGATCGATCCGGCAACGCTGAAGAATACCTTCC
>JAEKKE010000113.1 GCA_019510535.1 Acidobacteriota bacterium | reverse complement strand
TCGGCTGATAGGTACGCAGCGTCTCAATGATCTTCTTGAAGTCGTAGACGTGTCCGCCACTGCCGGCTCCGTCGAGCCAGAACTCGACCAGGTCGCCGTAGTGCGAGGCCAGTTCTTCCAGTTCCGCACGGTAGTAGGCGTCGTAAGCTGCATTGTCTTTGTACTTCGGCTCATGGCGATCCCAGGGTGAGAGATAGACGCCAAAGCGTAGACCCTCGGCGCGTGCGGCCTGGGCGGCTTCGCGGGCGAGATCTCCTTTGCCGTCTTTCCAGGGGCTTGCCTTGATGCTGTAGTCCGTTTGACCCGTAGGCCACAGGCAGAAGCCATCGTGATGTTTGGCTACGAGCACGACGTACTTCGCGCCAGAGGCTCTGATCGCCTTCATCCATTGGCGAGTATCGAGCAATGTCGGATTAAAGGTGGAAGGCGATGCGGTGCCGTCACCCCATTCGCGATCGAGAAATGTGTTGGTGCTGAAGTGAAGAATGACGCCGAACTCGAGATCCTGCCATGCTGTTTGTTGCGGCGTGGGTTTGATCTCGGTGAAGTTCTGGGGCCAGGTGGTCGCGGGCAATAACAGTGTCAGGCCAAGCGCCATCCGGCGAAGCCCGCCAACGGCCATCGAGCGAATCCGGCCAACGGCCATCGAGCGAAACCAAGATCGGTACAAGCGTCAGCCTCCGATGCGTGCAAGTCTTCCTTCGAGCATCGCATATCGATGGCTGTCGACGCACAGGGCTCCGTCGCGGTCGAAGAGAAACTCTTGTGGGATGCTTCCGCGAAGCTTGCGATGGACGGCGATTACCTCGCCGGCGGCATTCTCCTCAGTGACGGAGAGCATGTTCAGCACCCGTCCTCCGGCGGCGGCAACGGCGAGCGAGCGGCCGTCGGGAGAGATGGCGATGTGATGCGGAGACATTGCAGTAAGGGAGAGACCCTGCGTCGTCAGCCGTTGCAGGCGGCCATTCGGCTCTGCACGATAGCTGGAGATAGCGCCCGCAGGCAGGCCGAGATAGGTCGTGTATCCATGGGTGACGTGCAGCACCTGATGGTCACTGGCATAGACCATGGCTGAGGGAAGGTCAGCCTTTTCGCTGTGTCTCCGCTCTCCGCGAACGATGCTATGGATCCAGCCGCCTTCGCGGTCGAGCTCGAAGGTGATGCCGTCGCCGATGGCGGCGAAGGCGCGTGTCATCGGGGCGGCGCAGATGGCGGCTCCAGCGATTCCCTGCAGTACAGCGCGGCGTGTTGGTTTGTACCCTTGCATCATCATGCCTTCGGTCGGATGGACATCGAGTGATGGAACAGATTGTGTGGATCGTATTCCTTCTTCACCTGCTGGAGCAGCGGATAGAGATCGCCGGTGCCGTAGTAGAGCGTTGTCCACTCCGGGCTCTCCAGCATATCGGCATCCGCATAGTTGATGTAGCAGCCCTCGAAGTTTTCGTTCGGATAGGGATAGCCCGGATACTTCGGGTCAGCCGAGGGAGTGGAGTACATGGCTTTGTAGCACTGGCGAATTCCATTCAGACGGAAAGCATCATCTGCTTCGTTCAGCCAGTAGCTCTGGTACTGCAGCTTCAGAATAGAGTTGCGCTGCGGTATCGCGGTATCGGCAATGCGAGCAGGGTTGTTCACCATGCCGCCGTAGGAGTCGATCGCAAGGATGAGGCCGCGGGTGGCGTCGCTTGTCATCTGGTCATAGAGCACGTTGGCTTCCGCCACGGTGAAGCCCTTCTTCATGTAGCAGGACTTGTACTTGGACCGGCGACGGTTTGAGCCGTAAAGGCCGCTGCCTCCCTGTCCGCTGACGGTTGCTTCCACCCAGTTCAACGCGCGTACGGGATGCGTTCCGTAGCAGACGGTGTCGCCGACCAGAGGTCTCTGCTGCTGGCCAAAATCCTGTTGCTGTTGCAGATAATCGGGGGGAGCTTCTGCAGAAGGCTTGCATGTCTGGAAGAGATTCAGATACTCCTGTACCCAGTCTCTGCCCTCGTTGTCATCGCCTGTCTGGGCGTAATGGAGACCGAGTCCTATGCGGCCGGACTTACTGTTGCCAATAACGAGGTTCGTAAAGACAGGATATGTCGCGGGGTTCTTGTCGTTCTTGGCCCAGTAATCGCCATAGGTGGTGACGATACGAACGAACTTCTCGCGCGTCATCTCCTTCCAGTCCCAGGAGATGTTGGCGGCGAGAACCTGCTTGGGCATTGGAGGGAGTTTGGCGAAGTGGAAGGCGGTGATTACACCGAAGTTCGAGCCTTGCCCACCACGTAGCGCTCGAAAGAGTGTGGGATGATGTTGCGCATCGGCGTAGATGAGCTCTGCTTTGCCGGCCTGGTTGACGATGACGATCTCAACGCCGGTCAGCCAGTCCACCGTAATGCCGTACATGCGCGCCAGGGTTCCATAGCCGCCGCCGGAGACGTGCCCGCCCGCGGTGACGGTATAGCAGGTACCGCCGGGAATCACCGCGCCGCCCAGCTTATAGAGCCGTTCGTAGACAACACCGAGCTTCGCTCCGGGCTGGATGACGTAGCTGCCGGGAGTTTCGCCGGTGGTGACACGGTCCATCATGCTGACGTCCAGCAATACACCGCCGGGATTGTTGACGACCCAGTCTTCGTAGCAGTGGCCTGAAGAACGCACGGTCGGCCGCTGTCCGCGATCGATGGCCTGCTGCAGCGTGCGGACTACATCTTCCGCGCTGGTACAGTATTCGACCTGAGCCACTCGCTGGCTGTCAGAGGCAGGAAAGCGCGCGTTGTTCCCGCGGCTGCAAACTTCAAAACGAACATCATTGCGATCAACAACGGAAGCCATGCTCCTCCTAGATCCAGGTAGCAAACATCGGTGTATCCAGCGGATACCGGTGTACAGGTGCGGAAAGTTCGCCCGTAGCGGGATTGCGTTGCAGGACGACCACCTCACCACTGTCCTGGTTGCTGGCGATCATCCATTTGCCGGTGCGGTCGAGGGCGATGTGACGGGTGGTTTTGCCGCCGTTGGGCGCTAGCTGTTTGAGTTTCAGCTTGCCCGAGGCACGGTCGATGTCGAAGACCGCGATGGTCTGGTCGGCGATGCGGTTGCCGACGTACACATTTCGTCCGTCCGCGGAGGCCAGGATCTCGCCGGCAAAGGCGGTATGCGGGGGGAAGTCCGGCTTCAGGGTTGAGACGCGGTCGATGGGCGTGATGCGGCCGCGGGCTGCGTCCCACGCCAGAATATCGACGGTCGAGTCGAGCTCATTCACGCTATAGAGCCACTTGCCGTTCGGATGAAACGAGATGTGGCGCGGTCCGCTCGCGGGCTTTGCCTGCCAGACCGGAGGATCGTTCGGCGTAAGTGCGGCGGTTGCCGCATCAATGCGATAGATGCAAATCCGGTCGAGGCCGAGATCGTTCACCAGGAGAAAGCGGCCATCGGGGGAGACCTGGGCCGAGTGGGCATGGGACTTCGTCTGCCGTGAAGAGTCAGGGCCGCTGCCCTCGTACTGAAAGTGAGAGACAGCTTCGCTCAGGCTGCCATCGGCCTTGACGTGATAGGAGGCGATACTGCCTCCGCCGTAGTTGGCGATAAAGACCGAACGGCCGTCCGGCGAGAGGGAGAGATGCGTAGGGCCGTTGCCGAAGGAAGAGACTTTATTCAGCAGGCGAAGCTCGCGAGAGCCGGGGATGGTCTCCAGCGCGTTTACGCCAGAGTCGTCTTTGCCGTCTTCACTGACGGCATAGATCCGTGTGAGCGAACCGACGCGGCGGGTGACGAGGAAGCTCGGTGATACCAGCGTGGCGGCTAACGTAATGGAGCCTAGCTCTCCGGTGGCTGCGTTCCAGTCAGCGGTGTAAATCCCTTTGCTGACCTTGCCGGTGGTTCCCAGCAGCACGCGGGTTGGAGTAACCGTGCCGGCGGCAAATGCGGAACGGATGGTGAACGCGGTCGCAAGACCGCCCCATGCAAACTCTCTACGGGACAGTCGGGGGGTATTGACGGGCATCACGTCGTCCTTAATCGGTTTTCGATGCGCCAAGGGTAATTTGTGAGAACAGAAGATGAAATCGGGCAAAAGTCCTATGCCCTTTGCAGCATCGTCATAACAGACTAGAGCGTTTTCCCTGTTGCTGGGTATTCCGGAAGAGATGCGCAGCGGCGTTTTCATTGCGGAAAACGCCCATAGATGCAGAAGCGCTACGCCGCACCCACAGGGAAAATGCTCTAACGATTTTCTGGAGGCTTGATCGCGAACCGCATGCTTTCAGAGAGCAGAATCGCGTCGGCGACCTCACGCATCGACTTCCGCCGTTGCCGGCTCTCTTTCTGCATCATGCGGTAGGCCTCATCTTCGGAGATCTTCAGGTCGCGCTGCAGAATGCCTTTGGCGCGATCAATTGTCTTGCGCGATTCGAGCCGGTCCGCAAGCTGAAGGTTCTCGGTCTCAAGGCGTGCACGCTCGATTTCAGCACCTACCAGGACGCCGATAGTCGCCAACAGACGGCGCTCAAGGTCAGTATGGAAGTAGGGCTGCTTGTGCTGCAGGTTCAAGACACCCACCACGCGGCCGGCGCACAGCACGGGAATGCAGAGCATGGCCTCGAAGGTATCTTCCGGAAGATTGCGGAAGGCGCTGAAGCGCGGGTCTTCGCTGGCGCGCTCCGGAATGGAGACTGGCTCGCGATGTTCGGCGACCCATCCTGTGACACCTTGTCCGACGGACACCTTCAGTTGATCGATCTCGGCATCATGCGGATTCCGCGAAGCGCGGAGAACGAGCTTGTCCTCTTCCAGCGTGTAGATGAAGCAGGAGTCGCACGGCACCATCGCGCATACGCAGGCAACGATGCGCGAAAGCACAACGTGCAGCGGGTCGGTCGAGGTGAGGCTGCTGCTTACCTGCTGCAGAATGTCCAGCGGCGCCAGGCCATCACGGAAGCCGGCCATCGTTGAGGTCGAGGGAGCAACCTGCTGCACCGGCCATGTGGGCGGCTTCGAGACGGTCGGCACCTGCTCATCCTCCGGCTTGGCGCCGGCAAACGAATCGGACGAGCGCTTCTCTGCAAGCACCTTGCGGGCGTACTGCGCTGCTTCGTTCACCATGAAGCCCATGCGCGGTCGCGACGGCTCGAAGTCGGGCTTCAGGCCGTAGTGCAGAATCTCTTCGGTTGTCGTCGGTCCCACCGAGATGATGGCGATGGACTCGAGCGCGCGCCGCATCTCCTCAGCAACGCCCATATCGCTGGCCACATGGAAGAGATGAATCACCTGCACCGCGGTCATGAACAGGACTACGTCGATGGAGCCATCGATGATCTCGCGTATCGCTCCCTGCAGTGGTGCAATATCGAGCGGCAGTCCCCACTGATAGACCGGGACCTTGGTGACAGAGGCACAACGATGAACCAGCTCGGCAATCAGTTCGGGGTTGGTGGCGCCATACTCCTGCACAGCGATGTCATAGCGCGCGAGCTTATCGCCGTACTTCTTGTCCATCTGCGCCACTACTTCGCGCCACGTGCTGGGTTCGGCAGTGGTGACTGCGACCGGGATCTGCAACTCGCGCAATGCGGCCACCGGCTTTACACCTCTGGCCACGACCTGCCGCTTGCGCAGTTCCTGCAATATTTTTTCGCGATCGAAGGAGGCGCTCAGGACCTCCATCATCTTCGCCACGCCCACACCGGTCATGAAGACGATGAGATCGATCTCCCCTGCGAGCAGGCGGTGGCCGAACTCCGCACAGTCGGTATTCGAGCTGAGCGGAATCTCGCGCATGGATGGAACCACGAGCGGATCACCGTTATAAGTGCGAATGAGCTTCTCCACCTCGCGCTCGCGGCGGGTCTCTAGAGATAACACTCGCAATCCTTCAAAGCTGGCGTGGGGCATGACTCTCCGAAGCGGGTTGAGCTGCGTTGATGCCGGGGGAAATTGATTAAAAGATAATCAATCTCATTCTAGAACTGTACGGTCATCAGGTGCGAAACGCCAATTGATCGTTCTTAGAGCATTTTCCCCGTTGCTGGGTATCCCGGACGAGGAGTGCAGCGGCGTTTTCATTGCGGAAAACGCCCATAGATGCAGAAACCTACTCTACACCTACAGGGAAATGCTCTATGGTGAATGCGCAGAATTGCTTTTTTGTCAGAGGATTGCGAGGAAATCGCGAATCCTCGATGAAAACCCCTTGCGCCTGGCCCCGTCTCGCCCTATACTCCAACCATTGAACCCTTCGGCTATGGCAGCCTGAAGGTGTTGTCTGAAGGTGCGGCCCCTTGATGCGTCCGCCTTCGCCAGTCTGAGCATTTCAAGATTAGTAAGCTGCTCCGCGACGAGCCTGAGTTCACCGCCGATGTGTGCGTGTGGGATTGCTGCGTTCGTTCCGGAGTTTTTCGCATTGCCGCACAGGTGATTCAGGCCGTCGTACATCATCCACCGATTGTTTTGCCGCGTGAGGATGTTTATGTCGACGATGCCACACAATTTCGTCTCCCCTCAGTCGGGCTTCTCCGATGAGCAGGCACAGTATCTCCGTGGTTTCTTTGCGGGTGTGTTGCAGCGCCCGTATGTAGGGCACTCTGCATCCGGACAGATCACTGCTCAGCCCTCGGCCGGCGGTTCGAACCTTGCCGAGCCCGTCAAGGAAGAGACTTTTTTCGGTACGCCAGTTTCCGACCTCTGTGCGGAAGAGCTCTGGAAGTATGAGCGCAATCCGCTGGATCTGTGGGATGAGCTGCTGCAGACTGCAGCCTCCAACGAGGCTCCTGACGCGGAGCGCCGCTATCGCTTCAAGTTCCACGGTTTGTTTCATGTAGCCCCCGCGCAGGATTCCTTTATGCTGCGCATGCGCGTTCCCGGCGGTGTGATGACTTCCGCGCAGATGCGTGGCGTCGCCATGATCGCTGAAAAGTTCGGCAACAGCCGCATCGATCTCACGACCCGAGCCAATATTCAGCTCCGGGAGTTTGCACCGAAAGATGTCGTCAACGTGCTGAACGGCGTGCGCAAGCTCGGTATGAGTTCGATGGGTTCCGGCGCAGACAACATTCGCAACATCACCGCATCGCCGATTTCCGGCTACGATCCGCAGGAACTGATCGACGTACAGCCCTACGCCGATGCGTTGCAAAACTACATCGCCAACTCGCGCGATATGTTCGGTCTGCCGCGCAAGTTCAATATCGCCTTTGATAACGGCGGCGCCATCAGTGCCTTGGCCGACACGAACGACATTGGTTTTGTTGCCGTTTCGGTTGGTGAAGGGAAGAGCGTGCCGGCGGGTGTCTACTTCCGCGTTCTGCTTTGCGGCATTACGGGACATAAGCAGTTCGCTTCGGACTGCGGTTTGTTGCTGAGCCCTGATCAGCTTGTTGCTGTGGCCGCGGCGATGGTCCGCGTCTTTGCGGAGAATGGCGATCGTACCGACCGCAAGAAGGCCCGCCTGAAGTATCTCGTCGATCGCTGGGGCGTTGAGAAGTTCCTGGAAGAGACGGAAAAGAAACTTGCATTCCCCATCCTGCGTGTCGATGCCTCGGAGTGCGAAGCACGCGGTCCGATCAATCGCGCTGGACACCTTGGTGTGCATGCTCAGTCGCAGCCGGGCTTCTCCTACATTGGTGTGTGTGTACCCGTGGGTTGGCTGCCTATTGCGCAGGCCCGCGTCATTGCGGATGTTGCCGAGCGCTTCGGCAGCGGTGAGCTTCGTCTGACGGTCTGGCAGAACCTGCTCATTCCGAACGTTCCCGAAGATCGCGTTGCGGAGGCATGCCGTGTGCTGCATCAGGCTGGGCTTGATACCGCTGCAGGCCGCGTCCAGAGCGGTACGGTTGCCTGCACCGGCAACCGTGGTTGCAAGTTCGCTGCCGCGGATACCAAGGGTCATGCTTTGGAGATTGCGCGCACGCTGGACAGCATGTTCGTCATTCACCAGCCGGTCAATCTGCATGTGACTGGTTGCCCGCACTCCTGTGCGCAGCACTACATCGGGGATATCGGCCTGATGGGCGTGAAGGTTGGTGGCGAAGAAGGCTACCAGGTGAACCTCGGCGGCGGAGCCGACAACGACCAGGCCATGGCGCGGCAGCTCTTCCCGGCGATGAAGTACAGCGAGGTGCTGCCTGCGCTGCAGGCGATCTTTACGGTTTACACCACACGGTGCATGGAGGGTGAGAGCTTCCTCGCTTTCACGAACCGGCACAGTGTCGAGGAATTACGCAGTATGTGTAGCAGCGATGTTCGTGCGGAGGTGATGGCGTGAGCGCACAGCCTGTCCCTTTTATTCCGCACGATGCTCCCTTCGACGCGGATCAGCGCGCGTGGCTCAATGGATTTCTTGCTGGTCTCTACTCCAGTGCGCCCGCGCCGGAGGCTTTTGCTGCGCCAGCGCCGGCTTCGGAGAATGTGGCTGTTTACTTCGCCACGCAGAGCGGAACGGCTGAGCGCCTGGCGAAGAAGTTCGCCAAGGAGCTGAAGACCGTCGGCCACAACGCGACGGTTACTTCGCTCACGGATGTGACGCCATCCCATCTCGCAGAGCAGACCAATGCCGTCTTCTTCGTCAGCACCTACGGCGATGGTGAGGCTCCGGATCATGCCAAGGCATTTCGCGATGCTCTGATGGGCGCGGACTCTCTGCGCCTGGCTTCTCTGCGGTATTCCGTATTCGGTCTCGGGGATAAGACGTACGAGCAGTTCTGCCGCTTTGGTGTGGAGCTGGATGACAGGCTGGCTGAACT
>JAEKKE010000112.1 GCA_019510535.1 Acidobacteriota bacterium | reverse complement strand
CTGCAGGTCGCAGTGGCAGTAGCGCTCGCGCTCGCAACAGGTGGAGCGGTAGCGGGCCAGGATCACCGCCCGGCGCCGGTCGGCTTCCAGATAGCTGCTCCAGAGGCAACCAGCTTCAGCCTCCCAGTCAGCCATTCGCTGCTCCAACGCGTCGGGATGTGCCGGCACAAGCATCGTGTGTACATCGCGCTTATCGGCATTGCGATAACCGCGATAAACAAATGATAACCATACTAATCAAATTTAGCAAGAGCGCTAAGCGGTATTTTTATCAATTCTCTCCTCCCGGGGTGCCCCAGCCTCGCGGAGCTAAGGGTGGGTTCCGGGAGCCACGAATTCCAAAGTCTGACGAAATGAATTTTGGATGTGATTGGTGAAAGAGTCGTGGCTTCTCCGCCCGCCGCTAGCGTTGCGAGGACGGGGCACCCAGGCGGGGAGGAAGCAAAGCGCGATACCCCACGCTAAATCCCAGCGAACAAGTTCGCCGGGGACCCCGACCTTTGTCTTCGACAAAGAATGGGGCAACGGAGATTCCGGCGCCGATAGGCGCCTTATTCAATCATTCAATTCTTCAATCATTCAATTCTTCAATCATTCAATTCTTCAATCATTCAATCGCCCGCGCACCATTCAACTATTCAACAATTCAACCATTCAACAGGCGGGCTATAACCCGCCTTCCCCCATCTTGTGCATCACCTGGCCGATGATGACGACGCGGTCGATCTCTTCGCTGTTGACGATCTCTTCGGCGTAGGCCTTGTTGTCGCTGACGATGCGCAACCGACCGTCGGCGAGCCAGAAGAGGCGTTTGATGCGCAGGTCGTTGCCGTAGGCAAGCGCGAAGACGCGGCCGTCGACGACTTTGCGCTGGTTGATGTTCACCGCGACTTTATCGCCTCCCCACAGCGTTGGCACCATGCTGTCGCCTTCGACTGTGACGATGCGCAGGTCGGCTTCGCGCAGGCGCTTCTTGCGCAGCCATGAGCTCTTGAAGGTGAGCCGCTCCAGGGTCTCGATAAACTCCGGCGGTTGGGCACCGGGGCCGGCCTGCAGGCGGACGTCGTAGACGGGAATGCGGACCTCGCCCTCGTCGTCATCCTGATATTCGCCGTCGTCCACGGCGCGGACGCGCTGCATGGGAAACGGCTCGTTCGGATGAGCGTCGCCCTTGCCCCAGATCAGGTAGTCGACGGTGGTGTTCAGCGCCTCTGCCGCCGACTCCAGCAGAGAGCGGCGGATGCGGTCAGGCTGCGTCGTATCCGACTCCCAGTTGAAGATCGTCGGCCCGGTGGCGCCGATCAGCGTTCCCAGCTTGCGCTGCGAATAGCCCAGTTCTCGCCGCAACGCCTGAATCCGATGTCCAAAGGTCTGCATGTTAATCAAACTTAGCACAGATTTGCACAAGTTTCGATTAGAGTTATTGACTAATTTGGTTAGTGCGCTTATCGTCTCTCTATGACGAAACAAGAGGCGCTTACCCTGCTGAGAATCAACTAAGCGCAGATGGCCCGGATCTTCGGCGTGAGCCGAGCCGCGGTCTCCCAGTGGCCCAGCGATGCGCCGCTGCCCCCCAAGCGCCTGATGCAGTTGAAGTACGAGCTTCATCCGGAGCTCTTCGACCAAGAGGAGGTCTGAACCGTGGAAACATCCTCCCGCGAGATCATCCGCTGCACCCGCTGCCGCATGCAGCAATATATGACCCAGACCCAGCGCTGCCGCCGCTGCAGCGGAGACCTTCTGCCGCCTCCGCCGCCGCCCGAACCGGAACAACCCCAATCTTCACAGTCCCAGACAGTCGCCGCATCGAGCCTGATGGCCACTCGCCTGCGCTTAGTCAGGCGCTGCCGTCACTTCAGCCAGCCCGAGCTCGCAGAACGTGCCCAGGTCTCGCAGCAGTTCATCTCCGTGATGGAGAGGGGCCGCTCGCGGGTCACGCTCGAAACGCTGGAACGTTATGCCAGGGCGCTGAATCTTCCGCTCCATGTTCTGTTCGCACCGGCGCCGCAGTTCGAGCGCTTCCTGCAAAAACAAGGGATGGTGTAAATGGCGCGTATCCGCACCATCAAACCCGACTTCTTCAAACATGAGGGTCTCTTCGACCTGGAACAGGAGACCGGACTTCCCGTCCGCATCGCCTTCGCCGGGCTGTGGACCGTGGCCGACCGCGACGGCCGCTTCGAGTGGAAGCCGCGAACGCTGAAGACCGATGTTCTTCCGCATGACCCGGTGGACTTTACCCAGGTGCTCGACGCGCTGGAGACGCGCGGCTTCCTCAACACCTACGAGGTGGACGGCAGACGCTACGGCGTCATCCCCTCGTGGGACAGGCATCAGGTGATCAATAACCGCGAGTCGCAGAGCGTGCTTCCGCCTCCTCCGCAGTTAGACAACGCGTCCGCTACGCGTGAGCCACACGTGCCGAACGCCGAGAAAGATTCCCTTACGCCTGCACCAGCGGAAGGGAAAGGAAGGGAAGGGGAAAGGAAAGGAAGGGAGCAACGCGGACGGGCACGCGTTGACGCCGCCGGTTTGGCTCCGGGTCTGGCGCGGGGAGTCCTCGATGACCTGCGACTCTCCGGAGACGATCTGCTGCGCACACTCACCGATGTCTGCAAGCTAGAGCTTCAGGCAGGCGCGGCGCCGGAGACTCTACGCGAAAAACTCATCGAGAGTTTCCGGCACTTCAATCAGGCACGGCCGCGATTGCAGATCACCTGGGGACCGGCACGATTCTTCGGCGAAGGACACTGGCGCGATGCAACGCTGTGGCCGTGGAAGGACGGCGGCTCCAGTCAAATCACGGTTGGTCTTTACCGGCAATCTGAGGCTGAGGAGGAAGCCAGAGCGAAGACTGAGCGACGAAGGGCGGAGCTTGAGCTACTTCAGGGTGCGAACGCGAATGCCGGATATTCCGTCTGGCAGTCGATGCGGTCACGACTGCAGGAGTCGCTTGACAGCCAGAGCTTCGATACCTGGATCAAGCCGCTGGGAACTGCCGGAATCAAAGACGCGCAGTTGATTCTGGTGGCTCCGAATGAAGCCTTTGGACAGGTGCCTGAGCGGTTTCAGTTCAATCGCTTCCTTCCCCACACTGTTCCTTCTATACGGATGATCTTTGGGGATGGTGGTTGAAGAAGCGCTAGGATGTATCGGGGCTCGATTGGGTAGAAGAGGTGGGCTTCAGCCCACCGTTATCGGGTTGAGAAAGAATGGGCTTTAGCCCTGGGCCTTGCGTCTCGGATAGTAGAGGCCCAGGGCTAAGGCCCGACGTATTATTAGGCCTAAGTCAGCGGGCTAAAGCCCGCTGCTCCCACCGCCCCTACAGGAATAAAACGAACTTTGAATCGTCCACATCGAGAGGTTCGTTGTCTGAGTTCAGGAACCGCACGCGATACAGGCATGTGTCGTCTTCCTGGATCGTGCATTTCAGTTGGTCGACCTCGATGGCATCGGCGAAGTACTCGGAAGCCCCGGCGGCCAGCCCTTCGGCCAGTCCGCAGAGATTGATCGGCGCGCGGTATCCCACGAGCAACGCCTCGTTCTCTCCCTCGCAAATCGTGAACTCAGAAAAAATGTCTGTTGTATTGCTCACCCCTGACTCCGGATCCATCATGTAGGGCAGGCTCAACAGCAGATCTCGCAGCGTATGTGCCGCTGCAAACACCATGGGATAGTGAATGGCCATCAGGGGCACAGCTCGGCGGCCAAGCCAGTGCCAGGTCTCCAGTAAGGTCTTACCTAGCATGCCGGCAGTGATCTCTACCAGCCGTGTCATCTCTTCGTCCGGATAGCTCCCGAACGAGGCATAGATGCCATCACTACCGGCCTGATCCAGCAGCTCCTCCCACGTCTCCGGGTCGAACTCTGCGGTGACGATCTCTTCAAGCCAGTTAAATACGATGCCCTTCACAGATACTTCCCTCGGATACTTCTTCGCCTCATCGGCGCGTGGAGGCTGGGGATGAGAGAGGTTTGTGCAAATCGAACCATGGGCACGGTACGAAAGATTTGGGGGTGAAAGAAGCGGCGGTTTGTTTGTCTTTTGGGTGGGAGCAGCGGGCTTCAGCCCGCTGATTAGAACCGCCCGAACGGCGGGCTTTAGCCCTGGGCTTTTTCTTGATGGACGGAGAAGGCCCAGGGCTAAAGCCCATTCACTTTTTACGCCTTATTCAGCGGGCTGAAGCCCGCTGCTCCCACCCAAACTCATACGGCAATGACAAGAGAGTTACATCCAACATTCTTCAGCGACTCAGAGTCGAGCGTCTAAGATACTGACAATCGTGGCCAACGCTTTTATTCATCGCATTGCAACAGCGGCTCCGGAGCATGAGGTCCATGGAGCCTTCGTCGCCTTTGCCGGCAAACTGCTGCAGGATGACCGTGCACGGTCACTCTTTCATCGCATGGCGGCGAAGGCAGAGATCGAGCGGCGCTACTCCGTACTGCAGGTCGTGCCGCCCTTTGCCGACGATGCGGTGAATGCGCATGAGTTCTACCAGCTGAACGGCTTTCCCGGCACCGAAGAGCGCATGCGTGTCTATGAACGATGGGCTCCGCGGCTGCTTTACAAAGCGCTTGACCGGCTGAATCTGACACAGGCCGAACGGGGCCGCATCCGCCATGTGATCGTGACCTCATGCACCGGCCACTATGCGCCGGGCTTAGACTTCGCGATCATCGACTATCTCGGTCTGTCGCGCGAGGTCTCGCGGACGATGATTGGATTCATGGGCTGCTATGCCGCGATCAACGGTCTGCGTCAGGCGCAGCACATTGTCCGCTCCGCGCCGGATGAGAGCGTTCTGCTGGTCAACCTGGAGCTGTGCACACTGCATCTGCAGGAGTCACAGGATCTGGCTGAGGTGTTGTCGTTCCTGATCTTCGGCGATGGCTGCGCGGTCAGCCTGATCTCAGGCGAGCCGGGCGGTCTGGCCATCGATGCGTTCCGCACGGTGATGGTCGAGGGCACCCGCGATCTGATTACGTGGCGCATCGGCGATGGAGGCTTCCTGATGCATCTCTCAGGACAGGTGCCGGGTGAGATTGAGAAGTGGCTGCAGCAGGCCGGGGGAGAGCTTGCAAACAACGGTACTTCACTCTGGGCGATTCATCCAGGCGGGAACTCGGTGTTGGATGCGGTGGAACGCGGACTTGATCTGCCGGCCAAAGCGCTGACGGCGTCGCGTCATGTGCTTCGCAGTTATGGCAATATGTCTTCCGCGACGGTGATGTTTGTTCTGGAGGAGCTGATGCGCTCGGCACAGGCAGGAGAGAAAGGTCTGGCGATGTCGTTTGGCCCGGGGCTCACGGCGGAGACGATGGAGTTCCATGCGGTCTGAACGGAAGGACTTCACGCAGCGCGCTCACCTTACGGAGTGGATGGATGAGCCATGTTCCTATCCAACCTTTCGCGAATGCCTGCGCGACCTGGAAGAGGTAAACCGTGTGCTGGGTGGGTACACGCCTTCGCTTGGATGGATTGAAGAGTCGCTGCAGCACTGCGATGGGCCGGTTCATCTGCTTGATGTGGGCAGCGGTGGCGGCGGTCTGCTGCGTGCCGTAGAAGCTTCGGAGGTAGCCCGCCAGCGTGGCATCCACCTGACAGGAATCGATCTGAATCCGCATGCGGCTCAAGCGGCGAAGGAGTTCACGCCGAAGGGTTCTACTATTGCGTGGATGACGGGCGATGTCTTCACGTATGAGGGTCCTGCAACGCTGATCGTCAGCTCGCTGCTGACGCATCATCTGACCGAAGAACAGATTGTGCGTTTCCTGGCATGGATGGAGGCGACGGCCACCGGTGGATGGTTCATCAACGATCTTCGCCGCAGCGCCAAAGCGTATTACAGCTTCAAGGTGCTGGCCTGGGCCCTGCGTTGGCATCGCTTCGTGCGTCACGATGGACCGGTATCGGTGCGTAGAGCGTTTGTACGGGAGGACTGGCATCGCATGTGTTCCGCCGCCGGACTTCCCATGAGCGAGATCCGCATCGAGGAAAAGCCATTTGCACGATTGTGTGTTTCGAGGCGGAAGTTATGAGCGCGATGCTCGATGCGATCGTCGCCGGTGGAGGACCTGCCGGTGCTGCGATAGGTACGTTGCTCGCGGGGCAGGGCCGCAGCGTGATGCTGTTTGAGAAGACGGCTGCAGCGCAAGACAAGATGTGCGGTGAGTTCTTTAGCGAAGAAGGGGCTCGCTATCTTGCTGCCCTGGGGGTCGATCTTCGTGCACTCGGAGCGGTCACCATCGATCGAGTGCGGCTGGCGGCAAGAGATGTTCTGGCCGAGTGTGCACTTCCCTTCCCCGGTCTCTCTCTTCCTCGCCGCATTGTCGATGAGTGCCTGCTGCAGCGTGCCTCTGCAAGTGGCGTTGCTGTCGTACGAGGAACGAGTGTGGAGCAGCTGACAGGCGAACCGGGAGAATGGTGCGCACGTCTTAGCGACAGCACTGAACAAAGATCGAAGGATGCCTTCGTCGCCACGGGTAAGTACGATCTTCGCGGACGGAAACGCAACGGTGGATCACAGAACGACCTTGTCGCTTTCAAGATGTACTTCCGGCTGACTGCAGAACAAGAGCAGCATCTGCGCGGCTGGGTGGAGCTGATTCTCTTCCCTGGCGGGTATGCCGGACTGCAACTTGTTGGCGGGGGCTGCGCTAACCTCAGCCTGTTGCTCACGAAGTCAGAGCTGAAACGCTGTGCAGCCGAGTGGAGCCGCGTGCTCACACATGCCATTACATCGTCAGCTCATTTAGCAAGCAGGCTTGCAGGAGCAACGCAGTTGCGTTCCAAGCCGATTACGCTCTCCGCGATTCCGTATGGATATCGTCGAACCGCAACGGAGGATGCTCCGTGGTATCTCGGCGACCAGGGTGCGGTGATGCCGTCGTTCACAGGCGATGGTATGTCGATCGCGCTGCACTCGGCCTTTCTCGCCGCGGATGCATATCAGCGTGGCGTCACAGCACATGCGTATCAGACAATGCTGGCGCGGCAATTGAAACACCCCGTGCAGTTCGCGACGACACTCTCGCGATGCATGGTCTCCATGCCGGCACTGGCGCAGGCGCTTCGTCTCTATCCCGGCGCGATGGCGTGGATTGCCTCATGCACCCGGGTTCCATCACACTTTGTGAAGATTGGTGACAGTCACCGCACTTCACCTTACCCCTCATTTCACCGCTGTGCAGGAGATATCTGATGGAGATGGAAACGATTCAGCAACTGGAAACGATCCAGCAACACTGCATCAAACTGATTGCGACAGCCAAGAAGGTTCCGCCGGAGACGCTCTCACCTGCTTCGACCTTTGACGAGATCGGACTGGACTCGCTGGACAAGGTAACGCTGGCCTTCGATGTGGAAGAGGCGTACGACATCGCCATTCCGGAGAGCGCGCTGGCAACGATCGATAACATTGGCGCGATGGCGGCGGCAATTCAACAGGCGGTCGCGGCAAAGGCTGTCACTCCTGATTCCCAAACGAGCACCGCATGAGACGTGTTGCCATCACGGGCATGGGCTGTGTCACCGCCATCGGCATCGGCACAGAGACATTCTTCCGCGCGCTGCGCGAAGGCAGAGACGGTTTTCTTCCTCTCCCGGACGAGGAGCGGGTGGGGCTGAACTTCAGCTCTACGGCACGGGTGGATAACTTCCAACCGGACAAGCTGCTTTCGCCGGACCAGATGCTGCTCTCTGAGCGTTCGTCGCAGTTTGCCCTGGTGGCGGCACACGAGGCAATCGAGCAGTCTGGCATGCCGGCTACGCTCGACGGCAGCCGGATTGCCGTTGTCTTCGGCTGCTCCGCCGGTGGCAGGATGGCGGAAGAGCCTGCGCTGGAGAAGCTTTACACACAGGGCGCGCGCGTTCATCCGCTCACGGTGCCGCGCGCGATGGCCAATGCGGGAACCAGCCTGGTCTCGATGGAGTATGGCATCACTGGGCCTGCCTATACGGTCTCCACCGCTTGTGCTTCGGCGACGCACGCCATTGGACAGGCTTTTCACATGGTGCGCTCTGGCATGGTGGACGCTGCGATCACCGGCGGTCATGACGCTCCGCTGACCTTCGGCTTTCTACGGGCATGGAACAGCCTGCGTGTGGTCTCGCCGACCTTCTGCCGTCCTTTTGCCAAAGACCGCGACGGCATGACTCTGGGCGAAGGCTCTGGCGTTCTGGTTCTGGAGGAGATGGAGATCGCGGAGAGACGAGGAGCGCAGGTGCTGGGAGAGATCGTCGGCTTCGGTATGTCTTCGGATGCGCGGCACATCACGCAGCCTGCACCCAGCGGACCTGCGGCCGCCATGCGGAGGGCACTGCTGGATTGCGGCGAGTTGCGCGCGCCGGTTCGCTACATCAATGCGCACGGTACCGGGACCATTGCCAACGATGGGACAGAGGCAGAGGCGATCCACATGGTCTTTGCGGAGGAAACGGGCAGAATTCCAGTGAGCTCTACCAAATCGACGCATGGCCATGCGATGGGCGCCTCAGGAGCGCTGGAGGCCGTGGCGACCGTACTTGCGTTACAGCATGGCGAGCTGCCGCACACAGCGCATGCCAGCGAGATCGATCCAGAGCTTGGGCTCGATGTGATTACTGGCGAACCACGACGGATCGAGCGAACCAGCGAGCCGGTGCTCGCACTCTCCAACTCCTTCGCCTTCGGCGGACTCAATGCTGTTCTGGCCTTTCGTTCGGTTTGAGAGGAATCGATGTTGAAGCTGATTGC
>JAEKKE010000479.1 GCA_019510535.1 Acidobacteriota bacterium | reverse complement strand
GGGGAAAGCGTGCCGTGAAGGACGTGGAAAACTCCGTTCCATGTCCGCGTCTTTTCGATCGCACCGATGTTGGTGGGCTCTTCCACGACGCAGACCAGGCGCTGGTTGCGGGTTGGACTGGAGCAGATTGCGCAGGGATCGACGTCAGTGATGTTGTTGCAGCGCGAGCACAGCCGAAGGCTTGCCTTGAGTTGAAGAATCGCTTTTGAGAGAGCTTCGGCGTCCGTCGTGCTGGAGCGCAAGATGTGAAAGGCGAGCCGCTGCGCCGACTTTGTACCGATGCCGGGAAGCTTGCGCAACTCTTCGATCAACCGCGCCATGGGTTCTGCGAAGCGGGCCATTAGGTCAGTCCGGGAATGTTGAGACCGCCAAGGGCCGACTGAACTCCCTGTTTCATGATCTCGTCGGCTTTTCGTCCGGCCTCGTTGATGGCGGCCTTGATCAGGTCTTCGAGTAGCTCGATGTCGGCAGGCGAGCCCATGCCCGAGGAAAAGGCCGTGGGATCGATCTTGAGAGAGAGCAGTTCCTTCTTGCCGTTCATGCGGGCCGTAACCATGCCGCCGCCCGAGGAGGCTTCGACCTCGGCCTGGCGGAGCTTCTGCTCCATCTGCTCCTGCATCTGACGGGCCTGGCCCATCATCTCTCTCATCTTCGCGATGTCGGAAAAATTCATACGTTTGTTGGACGGTTCGCCGATCGGTTGAGGATTCTATTTTTCGCGCAGGTCGATGACGGTTCGAATCTCTGCGTTGAAGAGCTTCTGCGCCTGCTGCACAATCGGATGCTCCATGGCCGAAGCCTTGATGGAGCCCGCTGCGGCAGGCCTATCCTTTTTCGCCGCGGCGTTGGCTGCCGAGCCGGGCAGCAGCACCAGCTTCAAATCGCCGGCGCCCTGCAGTCGCAGCGAAGTCTTGATGATCTTCTCCGCCTCCGCATTGATCAGCAGCTTCAGCATTCCGGCCGAAAGTGTCGTCTGGACGCGCAGTTCGTTGCCTTCGATGGTGAAGGTGGACTCATCCATCTGATCGGCGGCAGAGCTGTGGCCCTTGCTGGCGGAGAGCTCATTGACGATGGCGTTCTGCAGTGCCGCGACGTCGTAGCTTCCTGCAGCCTGACTTGCGGCGGGGCTTGGCGTTGCGACCGCAGTAGCGAGAGGAGAGGGAGCTGGAACCACTACCTCCACTAGAGGTGCAGGCGGCGCCATGACCGGAGCAGGTGGAGGAGCCATCACAGGTTCAGCAATCGGTGTCGCAACCGGCTCCGCGAATATGGCGACGGAGGGCGCTACTGGTTCCGGCGCAGCAGCAGGAATTGGTGCGTGTGCCTCCATTACTGGTTCATCGACAACAACTGGGGCTGCGACTTCTTGCAGAGGTGCAGCGACCGGAAGCACAGGCTCAGGAGCCAGTGCTAGGTTGCCGGCTGTCTGATCGATAGGAATGACGTTGTTCAGCGTCGGCCGCGAAGACATCTCGGTCTTGCGCGAACGGTCTGCCTCAAAGGGCGAGAAGGCAGGTTTCGCCGGAGCGGCTGGTGTGGTCGAGGTGGAGCTTCCAGACTGCCCGCCAGAGGGACGTGCCGGCGGAGGCGTTGCGGACCGTACCGGCGGCGCTGCAGCGGCAGGGCGCGAGCCGGCCCCCGACGGTGCAGGGAGCTGACTGAGCAGATCTTCCACCGGAAGCAACCGCTGCAGATGAACCAGCTTCAACAGGCCGAGCTCCAGGTGGAAACGCGGCTCCTGGCGAAAACCGAGATCATCGAAGGTGCGCAGCATCACTTGTAGAAAACGCGTCAACTCTTCTTCGGTGAAGAGCTGGGAGCTACGGGCAGCGCGACGGCGCTCATCCTGCGAGATCTGCAGCAGGTCGCTCTGATTGTTCTCCTCGGTCAGGTTCGCGATCTTGGCGACGACACAATTGCGCAGGTAGCGCACGAACTGACGGGAGATCTGTGTCGGGGAGTTACCGGCGTCCAGCAGCCGTGCTGCCGTCTGAATGACAACGGCAGACTGGTTCGCGCTGACGGCCTCGAGGATCTCTTCAAAGACCGTGTTGGGCACGCTGCCCATCAGATCGCGAATCTGAGTAGCGACGAGTTGTGCCTTGCCATCTACCACCGGAGCAGAGGCGATGGCCTGGTCCATGATGGAAAGCGCGTCGCGCATGGAACCGTCGCCAGCTTCCGCCAGAAGAGCGAGTGCCGCGTCATCCGCAGCGACCTCTTCCTGTTGGGCGATGCCGCGCAATTCCGCCAGGATGTCGTCATGACGAACCGCGTGAAAGCTGAAGTGCTGGCAGCGCGAGCGGATGGTCTGCGGAATGTTCTCCGGCTCGGTGGTCGCCATCATGAAGACGATGTGGTC
>JAEKKE010000478.1 GCA_019510535.1 Acidobacteriota bacterium | reverse complement strand
TCTTTGAGACACCTATCATCGAAGCGAATGCGGTGAATATTCCGGACCGCAATGCCGTCGGCTTCCAGTTCGATGTGCCGCTCGCGCAGCTTGCACCGGGAAGCTATATCTGCCAGGTGAATGTGATTGATGACGCGGGCGGGACGTTTACGTTTCCGCGGATGGCAATGATGATTACGGCTCCAGTGGCTGCGCCGGCTGTTCCGGCTGCGACGCCGACAGCTGCGGCTAAGCCTGGAGAGTAGGTTGGGGACACCGGATCGAGCTCCCGCTCGATACACCCACATAAGCTTTGCGCATGTGGGGCACCCGGCTTTCTCTGAGCGAGCTGACATACCTAATAAGGCAACGAATTCGTTGCCCCATTCTTTCGCGAAGCGAAAGGGTGGGGTATCGAGCGAAGCGAGACCGCTTTTCGTCGCTACGAAATGAAAAACGGTCGCGCGTAGCGCGATACCCCACCCTTCGCGGTGAAGCCGCGAAGAATGGGGCAACGGGTGTAGTGGCTCGTCAAATTATTGGCCCTGTGGCAATTTACTGCATGGGCTTTTCGCGGATCAGCATCCAGAGCACGTTGAACTTGTCGCGCAGGATGCCGAACTCGTAGGCGAAGAAGGTCTCGTTGCGTGGCATCAGAATCTCGCCGCCGTCCGCGAGTGCCTTCCATGATTTGTCGAAGACTTCGGCCTCGGGCACGGAGAGCGTGAGATACGAACTGCGGATGGGCTCGTAGTTCGGAGTGTCACTGCCCATGATCTGCGTGTCGGCGATGGAGAGATTCGCGTACAGAATCTGGTCGCCGGCTCCGAGAGGGACATTGCTCTGATCGGGCGACTGGTTGAAGGTCATCGACATTACCAGCTTCGCGCCGAGGTGCTGCTCGTAGTACTCGAAGGCCTGGCGACAGTTGCCACCGAAATTGAGGTACGCATTCAGTTTCATCAGAGTTACTCTCCATGGCAGCATGCGGCTGCCTGCGGTTTGGTTTCGTATTCGTCGTGCCGCTTGAGAAAGCTCATGGTGCTGCTCTCATTACGGCCAAGCGGGGCCCGGTCAAAGATCATCAGCGTGCCGATCCAGTCTTCGATGCCGCGCGCATAACTGGAGAAGGTGTGGAAGACAGTTCCATCGGCATCACGGAAGAAGGCGCTCATGCCGGGTAGTTCCGTCTCTCCTCCGTCGCGGCCCGGCTGCTGCTCGTAGTTGTAGGTAATACCCTCGGCAATTTGCTGTTTTGTGAACGAGACGTGGAAGTCGAAGTTGAAATCACTGCCGAAGGACGAGACCCACGGGAACTCCCACCCCATGCGCCGCTTGTAGGCCTGGATCTCAGGCAGCGGAGCACGGGAGATAGCCGTGAAGGTGACATCGTGGTGGTTGAGGTGCGGCAGGGCTCCGTCGACATGGTCAACCAGGAAGGAGCAGCCGGGGCAGCCTGCTTCCCATCCGGGGCCGAGCATGAAGTGATAGACGATGAGCTGGCTACGTCCCTGGAAGAGGCCAGCGAGGGTTTTTGGCCCCTGTTCCGTGTCGAAAACATACTCTTTCTCGACCCTGACCCAGGGCAGGGCCAAACGCTCGCGGTTAATGGCATCGCGGAGGTGGGTGAACTCTTTTTCACGCTGCAGGAAGGCTTTCCGGGCTTCGAGCCAGGCTTCAGGAGAGACGACGGCGTGATCTGGCATGATGGGAAAAATCTCCTTCTTGACTTCGATATGTTGATATCAACATAATAGTGACAGTGTCAACTTCGGCCTCATGCGCGGTTCCCTTCGAAACGACAATTCACGTCCGAGATACCTGTCTATGCCTGCACGTTCAGCGAGCAGCGCGAGCGTTGGCACGGCGGTTCGATGCGGTGCTGAAGCCGGCGGGATTGACGAATGGACAGTTCTCGCTGCTGATGTCGCTGAATCGTCCGGAGCCGGCGCCGATGGCCTCGGTCGCAAACCTGTTGGCAATGGACCGGACCACGTTGACGGCAGCGTTGAAACCGCTGGAACGCCGGGGGTTACTGTGCAATGAGGCCAACCCAAAGGACCGAAGGTCACGCATGTTGAGCCTGACGGCGGAGGGGCATGCCGCGCTGCAGGCGGCGCTTCCCTTATGGAAGCAGGCGCATGCGGAGTTGGATAAGGCTGTTGAGTCGGCAACGGATTTCCGTAGCGGATTGATGGCGCTTTCGCGGTGAATGAACCGGTGTCTGGACCGGCCTGCCGAAAGCAGCCGGCAGCAGGAAAATCCTTTGTTTTCCAAAGCGGTACTCGAGCATTTATCGGTTTGTAACTTTTTATTGCTTGATTGACGCGCCTGTAACTGCGCGCAATAATCGCAGGCACACGATTGGGAGGTGCGCCTATGCGCG
>JAEKKE010000477.1 GCA_019510535.1 Acidobacteriota bacterium | reverse complement strand
GTTGAAGGTGATCTTCTCCAGCGCGGTCAGCTTGCCGATGCGGTCGATGTAGCGAACACCGTTCTTCACACCAAAGACATACTGCGTCGTCTCCCGCAGTACATCCTGTCCCGCGCCGTTGGTCCAGACGGACTCGACCGTGAGATCACCTTTCCCCTGGCCGCTGTGCGTGCTGACGATTTTGGTGTGATGCACCGAGCCCATCTTCGGCTTCTGCTCCGGCTTAATGGCGTCAGAGTTATTCCAGAAGTCGAATCCGTTGACGTTGCCGTAGTTGAACCAAAGACCAGCATGATGCGGATGGTCTGTACGCTCGTTCTTCTGCGGCTTCAGCGGATAGCCACGGGTCACGATGGTTCCGTCCGGAGCTGTCAGCGGATACAGCACCGGCTTCTCCAGCGTGGTGGGCCACATATAGCTGGTAAAGGGCTTGCCGTCGACGGTGATATCGATACGACGCTCGCTCTCGACCGGAGTTACTTTTACCATCTGCGCAACCGAAGTAAGTGGAAGCAGTACCATAGCCGCTGCCAACAGCTTACGCATAGACCTTGCCTCCGGCGATGATCTGCTGCGTCTTGTCATTGAAGGTCACCTTCTGTCCGGTCTGCATGGCGGCGATGCACATGCACAGAGCGACCGAGTGCGAATAACCGGCCTCAATGCTGGCGTTCGGAGTCTTGCGGCTGCGCACGCACTCCATCCAGTTATGCATGTTGGCCGTCGTCATCGGGTCGCCGCCGGTGTTGGCGTCAGTGGAAACCTTCTCTGCCTTCTCAGCCAGCGAGAACTTAGGCAGTTGGTTCGGCTGCATCTTCATCTCCGCGGCCGCCTTCGTGGTGAGGCCGCCATCCGGAGTTACCTCCTGCGTATCCATATTCAGGCTGCCGCCGTTGGAGTAGTAGATCTCTTTAATACCGCCGGCCGAGTTGGTCTGGCGCGACGAGTACAGCACCTGGAAGCCCTTCTTCGGATCATCCTGCGGGCCGTAGTCGAAGACCGCGGTAAAGGTATCCCAGTTACGGCGGCCGTCATGCCACTGATAGATGCCTCCGTTGGCAACGACCGAGCGGGGATGCGGATGTCCGGAGAACCAGTGCACAGTATCGATCTGGTGCACCAGCCACTGATCGGGAATACCCGAGGAGAACGGCCAGAAGAGACGGAACTCGAGATACTTACGCGCATCGAACGGCTCATACGGGCGGTTCAGCAGATAGCGCTTCCAATCCGTATCTTCCTCTTTCAGAAGCGGCACCACGTCAGGACGCCGCCAGCGACCCGGCTGATTGACGTTCCAGGTCATCTCCACCATATTGATGTCGCCGAACTTACCGGAACGGATGTACTCATACGCCTTCTGATACGCAGGCGTCGACCGGCGCTGCGTACCAACCTGGAAGACCCGGCCGCTTTCCTTCACCGCCTTCAGCAGATCGCGCGCGTCGGACATCATGTCCGCCGTCGGCTTTTCGCAATAGGCATCGCGGCCGGCCTTCACGGCTTCAATGCCGTGCTGTGCATGCTGGAAGTCGGCGGTTGCAATCAGAACCGCATCCACGTCCTTGCGCGAGTAGAGCTCGTCGTTATTACGGCAGATGGCGATGTCTCCGCCGGAGAGCTTCTTCAGCAGCGCCTGGCCCGATTCCCGGCGCATCGACCAGATGTCAGATACCGCGACAAACTCGAAGTTGTTCTCCTGCTTACAGGCTTGGAAGGCAGGAATCAGGGCCTGCCGCATACGGTCGCCGCAGCCGACGACGGCGGTGCGGACACGGTCGTTGGCTCCGACGACGGCAGCATAGCTGCGGGCGTTCATCGAGAGCGCAGAGGTAGCAAGCGCGGCAGTGGAAAGCTTGAGAAACTCGCGGCGATCAGTCTGCGAAGTGGCCATGGATCATCTCCGTACGTCGAAATCGAAAGGTTTTACTGGCGGACCGACAGTGTACAGAGCCGACGCTACTTTTGTCTTGTCTCGAACTGATCCGGGCAGTTTTCTTCCCCGCGCAGGCCAAGCAATTCATTGACTCGCAATAGAAAGGGCCGCGATGTCTGCCTGACATCGCGGCCTTTTTGTGGACTTCAGAAGCGTTACGAATCTACTGCAGATCCCGGTAGATCTTACGGGCGAGCAGGTTTTCGATCTTCTCCTGGCGGCCCGAGCGAGGCTGCGGCTGAATCGCATCCTTCTCGGCCTTGGCAGCGATCTCCTCCAGGGAGAGCTTGCCGTTGAACATAGCCTGCGCCTCCGGTGTCTTCCAGCCGGCATAGCGGTCGGTAAGGATGGCGTCGTACTCGCCTTCTTCGATCAGCTTTGCGGCCGTCAGGAAGGAGCGGGCGCATAGATCCATGCCGCCGACGTGGGC
>JAEKKE010000476.1 GCA_019510535.1 Acidobacteriota bacterium | reverse complement strand
CGTACTCGCTGAATGGTTATGCCCGTATCCTGAACTCCACCTATACTGCGTTGATTCCTTCGAGCACGGCGACCACTGGTACGGCCTTTACGCCGACGCCCGGCTTCCAGTTCACCAGCGCCAACAACAACCTATGGGCTCCACGCCTTGGCTTTGCCTATCGCGCGAACGACAAGATTGTGGTGCGTGGTGGCGGTGGTATCTACTACAACCCGAACCACTTGAATGCGTTTACGCTGGCCAGCGGTAACTATCCTTTGGCGAACAGCACCACCTATACCGCGAATACGTATTTCTCAACCAACACCTTCTCAAATCCGAGCGGCGGAACTGCCGGTGCAGGTGGCTGTAACCCCAATGTTGCGGGAACCTTCTGCAACGCGTTTACAGACGCCGCCAGCCTGCCGACGCCTCGTATGTACCAGTGGAATCTTGATTCTGGTGTCGAACTCTGGAAGGACGCAGCCTTCGAACTGCAGTATCTTGGCTCTCGTTCGATTCACCTGGACTCGGATGGTCGACTTACAACGGCCTTACGTCGATCTTCCGTCAGCGTCTGAATCACGGGCTAACGGCGAATCTGTCGTATACCTGGGCTCACAATCTGGATACCTCCAACGATGCGAACGGTGGCGGTTATCTGATGAACCCGTACAACATCAAGGGTGACTACGGCAATTCGAACTGGGACATCCGTCACCGCTTCGTCGGCACGGTGCTGTATCAGTTCCCGAACTTCGCCGGCCACAGCTATGCGGTTCGTACGGCTCTTGGCGGATGGCAGGCAAACGCTATTGTTACCCTGCAGACCGGCATGCCGTTCAACGTTGGTCTGTCGTCTGACGTTGCGAACACCGGCACCAACGGTATTCAGCGTCCGAATTTTGTGAAGCGTGTAGCGAACACTTGCTCTGGTGACTTCTTTGTCAAGAACGGTACCAGTGCAAGCTGCCTCGATGCCACTGCGTACGCCACTCCGGCGTCCTTCACGTACGGCAATTTGCACCGCAACGATTCGAAGGGAGCTGGACGCGAGCTTGTGAACTTCTCGATGTTCAAGAACTTCCAGGTCTATGAGCGTTTGCAATTCCAGTTCCGTGCAGAAGCCTTCAACGTGTTAAACCACGCAAACCCCAGCAATCCGAACAGCTCGGGCAATCCGCAACTCGGCACCGGGAGCTTCGGGAACATCACCAGCACGCAGACCGATCCGCGTGTGCTGCAACTGGTGGGCAAGATCAACTTCTAAATGTTGGAACTCCCTCTTCGAGGCCGCTGGTGCAAGCCCAGCGGCCTCATTTTTTCGTTTAGTGTTGTCGAACAGGAGTAAATCGGCATGCGTATGCGTAGAACGTTGTTGTGGGCGGGAAATGCCTTTGTAGTCGTGGCGGCGGTAGCGCTGCTGGCCATGAAGCAGGAGACGGTCGCTTCTCCGGAAGAGCTGCAAAAGAGTCCTGAGCTGGTTCTCGATGGTTACCGGCATGTGGAGGCAGCTTCCGTCTCCGACGCGGTTGAGCAGGTGCTGCATGAGAAGCGCTATATGTCGCACAAGATGCAGGCGATCTTTCCGACCAAGTTTGTTGGGACGGCGTTGACGGTGCAGCTCCTCAAGCAGGAGAACAACGATCCGAATGCGTTGCAGGGAATGCTGCAGGCGATCGACAGCGGCGGCAAGGACAGCGTCTATGTCATGCAGGTGCAGGACGGCGCGGATATCGCCGGTATGGGAGGCCTGATGGGTACCGCGATGTGGTCGCGCGGATTCTCCGGGGCTGTGATCGACGGCGGTGTACGCGATCTGCCGCAGCTGAAGCGCATCGGTTTTCCGGTCTATGCGACCGGCGTGGTGCCTTCGACCTCGGTCAGCCATTACCGCTTCGGGGGGATGAATGTTCCGGTCGTCTGCGATGGCGTGAAGGTCAATCCGGGCGACATTATTTCTGCCGATCAGGATGGCGTGGTGGTGATTCCGAAGGACAAGGCGGTTGAGGTCCTGATCCGCGCGCAGAAGCTCGATCAGACCGAGCATGCCATGTATCCCTATATCGAAAAGCTGCACTCGATTGTGGCCGCGGTGAAGGAGTTCGGACGCATTTAGGGGTGCGTCCGTAGCCCTAGGTCATCTGCCCGATGACATCGTTTCCACTTGCAGTTTCAAATAGTTGCACACCGAAGGTGACATGCCTGTTCGTGCTGGAAAGGGGACTTCCTTTGCCTCGCCGTGCTGATGATCGTTCGATAAGCCGCCGCCGTCTGTTGGGTGCTGCCGGCGCTACTGTGGCCGCCTCTCTGCTTCCGCGCTCTGCTGTAGCTGCTGCTGCCGCGGAACCGGCGGTGGACTACTACGACAAGTTGGGCGTTGCGAAGATCATCAACGCCGCCGGTACCTATACCTATCTGACGGCCGCGGTGATGGCGCCTCCGGTACAGCGTGCGGTGGCCGTGGCGGCGCATCATCCTGTCCGCCTGAAGGATCTTCAGCGTGCCTCTGGCGAGTACATCGCCAAGCGCCTGAAGTGTGAAGGCGCTGTGGTGAGTTCCGGTGCGTCAGCGGCGCTTACGCTGGGGACGGCTGCGTGCGTGGCCGCCAAGGGAAATCTGAAGTCGAATGAGATTCCTCTGCAGGCTCGTGAGCGTGGTTATGAGGTCATTGTGCAGAAGAAGCATCGCTATGAGTATGACCACGCGATGCTGATCTGCGGTGTGACCATCCGCGAGGTTGGCAGCTTGGAGGAGTACAAGAGTGCGTTCAGTGAACGCACGGTGATGACCAACTACTTCAACTCCGCCGGACCAGAGTCGGAGCCTGGCATCATCGACCGCGAGACCTGGTTGCAGGTTGCACATGAGCATGGCGTACCGTGCCATCTGGATGCCGCCGCCGATGTTCC
>JAEKKE010000111.1 GCA_019510535.1 Acidobacteriota bacterium | reverse complement strand
GCGTCGTGGTTGGCGTCGGCGTGGCAGACTCGACCGGCTTCGCTACCTCAGGAGCTGCGGGACCCGTGGTATTCGGCACCGACCAGTCACCTGCGAAACCCACCGGCATGCCCTGCTCTTCCGCCAGCTTCGACAGCGGCTTCACCTCAACACCCGCCGGCACATCACTCGACTTGGCGTTCTGGCTCAACTGCAACGCGCGGATATACGAGGCGATTGCCCAGCGGTCAGCCGGCGTAATCTGTGCCGAGTAATCAGGCATCGCGCCATAACCGTTGGTCATCACGCTGAAGAAGTGTCCGAGCGGTGCGCTGCGCAGGCGCTCCGTATGGAAGTTGCCCGCCAGACGATAGCCGCGCTCAACAATCTCGCCGGCGCCGTTGCCCACACGCGAGTGGCACGGCGTGCAGTACACATTGAACCGCTCCTGGCCGCGCTTCAATACATCGAGCGTCGCCGGGAAAGGCATGCCGTCGGCTTCCTTGCCGTCCACCAGACCGGTGTAGAAGTAGCTGTCCTCGTGCAACTGGCCACGAGCCACGGTGTTGGTCACCTGAGGACGAGCCGAGCGGCCGTCGGCGAAGATCGTCGTCGAACGCTGCGGAAACATCTTCGGCTGGTCGTGCATGTCCTGACGGCAACCGGTTAGGACAGCAACGCTGGCCAGAGTGGCTGACAGGATGAGGCGTGCGCCTTGAACCTTGAAGCTTGCGCCCTGCATTAGAGATCTACCTCCACCACGCTTACGGCATGGAACTGCTCGAGGAAGGCGCGCGTCTCGTTCACATCGAACCGGGGATCGGTCGCCTCCAGGCACAGGAAGAACTTGTGGTCGGTCGCTCCCTGACGGAAGTTGGGAGCATTGAACAGCGGATGGTACGGCTGCGGCAGACCGTTCAGCGCCAGCATGCCGAAGGCAGCCGACAGACCACTGAACAGAATCGTCCACTCGTAGGTCGGGATGATGAACGCCGGCCACGAGAACAGTGGACGTCCGGCAAAGTTCATCGGGTAACCCCAGCGCGAGATCCAGGTCTGCATCAGAAATGCCGTCGTCAGGCCCATGATGCCGCCCATCAGGGTCAGCAGCGGTACGCGGTTGCGCACCACGCCCAGAGCCTCAGCAGCCTCTTCCACCGGGTACGGCGTATAGCATTCCATGCGGCGGTATCCGGCATCCCGTGCAGCTTCAGTGGCATGCACCAGAGCCCCCGGAGTATCGAACTCCGCCAACAGTCCGTAGGTTCCTTCTTTTACCGGCATCAGGCGGTCTCCTCTACGGTAGTTTCAGCGTCCAGACCCTTGATCTTGGTCTGCGGCAGCATCATCTTGATTTCGTTCATCGGAATCATCGGAGCCAGACGGACGAAGAGCAGGAACAGGAACGAGAACATACCGAGCGTTCCAACGTAGAGCATGTAATCCCACTTGGTCGCCTTGTAGGTGCCCCAGCTCGAGGGAAGGAAGTCACGGTACAGCGAGGTAACAACGATCACGAAACGCTCGAACCACATACCGGTGTTCACGATCAGCGACAGGATGAACAGATACGTCACGTTCACCCGCAGCTTGCGTGACCACAGGGTCGTCAGCGGAATGGCGATGTTCGTTGCGATCAGAATCCAGTAGCCCCAACCCATCGGCCCGAACATACGGTTCCACATCATGAAGAATTCCCAGTGGCTGGCCGAGTACCAGGCCATGAAGACTTCCATGCCATAGCCGTAAGCCACGATCAGGCCGGTACCGAGCATGACCTTGGCCATGTTGTCCAGGTGGCGCAGCGTGACCAGGTCTTCCATGTGGTAGAACTTGCGGATCGGAATCGCCAGCGTGAGCACCATGGCGAAGCCGGAGTAGATGGCGCCGGCGACGAAGTAAGGCGGGAAGATCGTCGTGTGCCAGCCGGGCAGGGCGGCAACCGCGAAGTCGAAGCTGATGACCGTGTGTACTGAAAGCACCAGGGGCGTTGAAAGACCAGCCAGGAGCAGCGAAGCCGTCTCATACCGCATCCAGTGGCGGGTCGATCCGCGCCAGCCCAGCGAGAGCAGACCGTAGATGTACTTGGCCAGCGGGAACTGCGCTTTGTCACGCAGGGTTCCGAAGTCGGGAACCATGCCGATGTACCAGAACACCACCGAGATGGTCGCGTACGTCGAAACCGCGAACACGTCCCAGCACAGCGGCGAACGGAACTGCGGCCAGATGTTCATCGTGTTCGGGTACGGGAACAGCCAGTAACCCAGCCACGGGCGGCCAACGTGCAGTACCGGGAACAGACCGGCGCAGCATACGGCGAAGATAGTCATCGCTTCTGCAAAGCGGTTGATCGAATTACGCCAGGTCTGCTTGAAGAGCAGGAGAATCGCCGAGATCAGCGTTCCGGCGTGACCGATACCGATCCACCAGACGAAGTTGATGATGGCGAAACCCCAGGCGCCCGGGATTGTTACACCCCAGATGCCCACGCCCTTCAGGAAGAGCCAGGTAATTGCGATGACCAGGAAGGTTGCCACACCGGAGGCCACGATCAGGCCGAAGAACCAGCCCAGCGGTGTGTTCGACGTCAGTACGACGCCGGCAATCTTCTCGGTTACCGACTTGAAGTTATGGCCCGGCGCGATGACGGCGAATTCGCCAGTCTTCGGGTCGATCATCGGATCGCTGATTTGTCCCTTGGTCGCCATTTATGCCAGCTCCAGCTCAGGATTCGGGTTGATGACACCCGCCGTGTAGGTCGTACGCGGACGGTAATTCAGGTCAGCAAGCACGCCGTAGTTGCGCTCGTCAGCCTTGCGCTTGGCCACCTTGCTCGCCTGGTCGTTGATATTGCCGAAGACGATGGCATCGGTCGGGCAGGCCTGCTGGCAAGCCGTCACGATATCGCCGTCGCGAATCTCGCGGTTTTCCTTGTCGGCCTGGATCTTCGCGGCCTGGATACGCTGCACGCAGTAAGAGCACTTCTCCATCACGCCGCGCGAGCGAACCGAAACATCCGGATTGCGGCCCAGCTTCAGGCTCTCCTGCTCGTAATCTGAGTAGAGCAGGAAGTTGAAGCGGCGAACCTTGTACGGGCAGTTGTTCGAGCAGTAACGAGTGCCGACGCAACGGTTGTACACCATTGTGTTAATGCCCTCGGGCGTATGCAGCGTCGCACCCACCGGGCAGACCTGTTCGCAGCCCGCGTTCTCGCAGTGCTGGCACAGCATCGGCTGGAAGTGCGCCTTGGGAGCATGCAGGTCACCTTCGAAGTACGTATCGATGCGGATCCACTGCATGTTGCGGCCGACCTTCACCTGCTCACGGCCAACCACCGGGATGTTGTTCTCGGCGTAGCAACTCACGACGCAGGCGTTGCAGCCGATGCAGGAGTTCAGATCGATCGACATGCCCCAGGCGTTCTGCAGCTTGCCGCTCGACTTATCGATGTGCTTGTAGCTCCAGTCATCCGGGAAGAAACTCATGTCTTCTTCCGGGGTTTCCTTCAGACCAGGACCTTCATGCGCGAAACCAGGATTCTTCTTCGCCTCTTCCACCGTGGCATAGCGAATGATGCCGCGGGTCATGGCTTCGTTACCGGCCAGAGAGTGCGTGTTGGAGAAGTCCTTCGCCATACCAACGCTGGCAACCGTCGACTGCGCGAAGCTTCCGCGGTTATCGAGCGAGTGCACGGTGGTGACGCAGACGTCGTACGTACCTTCGGTCTTCTTGGCCGATCCGGCTGTCCAGGAGGCCGCCGAGGAGGTACTAACGGCGTACGCATTGAATCCGTGTCCCGTAGCGACGCGCCCGATAGTGCTGCCGAAGCCGACGTGTACCGTGATGGAACCCTGCGGATGGCCCGGAACCATCAGTACCGGAGCCTTGACCTTGTTGCCGCCTACGGTGAGCTCGACCATCTCGGTCTCTTCCACACCGAGCTTCTTCATGGTCTCCATCGACATCAGTGCTGCATTGTCCCAGCTCAGGTGCGTGACCTGCTTGGGAACTTCCTGCAGCCAGCCATTGTTGGCATAGCGTCCGTCGTAGAGCGAAGCGTCCGGCTTGAACGAGATCTCATACTCGCCCGAAGGTACCGAGGTGGGTGTGATGCTTCCAGCCTTGGCCGAAACTGACTTCGGCGAGAAGGCGGTGTCCGCCACCCAGCCATCGTGCAGCGCCTTGCGCCAGCCTGCCTCAAAGTTGCCCTTGATCACGGTCTTCGCGTTAGCCAGAACAGCATCGTAGCCCGAGCTCTGCGGATTGTCAGTGAACTGCGCCAGAAGATCGTGCGCCGTCTTTCCGCCATACAGCGGATCGATCATCGGCTGAATGATCGAGAGCGTGCCATCGTACGCACGTGCATCCGACCAGCTCTCAAGGTAGTGAGCCTTGTTGATATGCCAGTGGGCGATCAGGGCCGTCTCATCAACGAGTAAGCCGTGATGCACGATCACCTTGGCCTTCTTGGCCGCCTCGGCAAAGTTCAGATCCGCCGGAGCCGAGTAAACCGGATTGACACCCAGGATTACCAGCCATGACACCTTACCGGCGTTCAGATCAGCGACCAACGCCTTCAGGTCAGCATTCTGCTGGCTCGGAATCGGATTCACCGTCTCGGTGTAGACCACCGTCTTGCCCACCGCGCCGATCTGCGCGTTGATCAGGGCCGCAGCAGCGTGGACCGCAGGCGAGGTAGCCTCGCCCGGAATCACGACAGCCTTACCACCGGCCTTGGTCAGATCTTTCTTGACCGTCTCCAGGAACTTCGCGGCCTCAGCCGGAGCAGCGCCCTGTCCAGCCAGCGCCAGAGCGAACTTCTCTACATCCGAGGGCTTCAGCGACAGGCGATGCTCAGCCTTGAAACCGGTCACCGACGGCATCGACTCGACGACGTAGAGGCGGTTCTGCTCCTTACCTTCTTCGTAGCGATGACGCTCAGCATAAGCAGCCGACAGCGGAAGGAAGCCCGGGAAGTGGCCTCCGCTCAGGAAGTCGGCGTCGAGCGACAGAATCACATCGGCATCTTCGAGCTTGTACTGCGCATCGACGTACTCGCCGAAGGCAGCCATCGATCCGGCGCGGGCGGCATCACGATTCACCGGCTCCCACTGGATCAGCTTGGCGGCCGGATACTTCGCCTGCACGGCCTTCCACTGCGCGGCCAGCGTCGGCGAGGTCACCGTCTCGCTCAGGATGTACAGCCCCGCGCCCTGGCGCAGACCATCCAATCCCTTCGCGAGGGCATCCTGAAAGTTACCCCAGCTCTTGTTGTTGCCCTCAAAGAGAACGTGCTGCGAACGGTCCGGATCGTACAGATCAAGTACCGATGCCTGCGTAAAGGCATCGCTCTTGCCCTTCGTTACCGGGTGCTCCGGATTGCCGTCGACCTTGATTGGACGGAAGGCATCAGACTTCACCAGCACCGGCACTGCACCGGTCGGGAAAGGATGCGCCGTCGCAAAGTACATCGGCTTACCGAGAACCAGGTCCTCAGGAGCCTTCACGTAGGGATAGATCGGCTCGTCAGGCTGCTTGGTGCAACCGCTAAGACCGGCGAGCGCGAAGCTGGCGCCCATCACCTTCATGAAGCCGCGGCGCGAGACACCGGAGGTCATCTCGCTGGCCTGGCGCGGGAACTCCTCACGGAGCATCTCGTCGAACCCAGGCTGCTCGGCCAGCTCATCCAGGCTGGTCCAGAAGCGGCGGCCGGTCTTATTGGCCAGCTTGGCCTGCACCTCTGCCAGCGTCATACGCTTCGGCTTGGCCGGAGCAATGGTGCTTACTACCTCAGGCTGCATCGGTTGATTCATCTCCGTACTCATCTGTGGCACACCTCGCAGCTCGAGAGCTCGTTCGGGGTGCGGATGTGGTACTTGTCCGTCAGGAACTTACCCAGGTCTTCCTGGCTAGTGAACTTTACGTAGTTGAGCGGAAGCTTGATCACGGGAGCTACAGCCCCTTCAGACCTGGCGCCCGGCGCCGACTCCTGCAGCAGAGCAACCTTCGGACCTTCCGGCTTCTCGGTCGAGCAAACCACACCCTGCGAGGTCGGCCCGCTTACACCCGTATCGGCGCAGTAGACCGGCTTGTCAGACGTGGGGCCAGTCCAGGCCATGTTGTAAATCTCGCTGGTCGGACGGAGGTTCTTGCCAGGATTGCGGTGGCAGTTCAAGCACCACTCCATCTGGAGGGTGTTCTCCTGGTACATCAACGGCATCTCGTCCACACGGCCGTGGCAGCTTGCGCAGCCGATGCCCTTGTTCACGTGGATCTCGTGGTTGAAGTACACATAGTCCGGAAGATCGTGTACACGGGTCCACTTGATGGACTCGCCCGTTGCCCAGCTCTGACGAACCGGCTCGAGCATCTCGGCGTTCGTCCAGATCTGCGCATGGCAGTTCATACACGTCTTGGTCGGCGGAATGCCGGCGTACATCGACTTCTCCACACTGGTGTGGCAGTACTGGCACTGCACGCCAAGACCCTCAACGTGATGCCTGTGACTGAACGGGACGGGCTGATCCGGTCGCTGGCCCTGCCGTGTTACCCACGGAGAGCGCTGCAACTGGTTCAGCGCAACGCCCAGTGCGATCACGATCAGGCCCGTAATAACGAGACTTGCCCGGGCCAGCGCGTTCGAACTGCGGTCAAAAACTTGCGCCATGAGTGCGTTCCTGTTTCCTCTGCGTCAAAGAGAAGTCGTTGCTGATGTTTGAAGAAGGACCATCCAGGACGTGGGGTTGAGAGCTGTCCAGGAAAACCTGCCTCGGAAAGTTTGAGTATAAGCAGCGGGTCAGGACCCCTTCAAGTGACCCCCATCACTGCAACCATCATTTCTTTCTACAACTTCGATAATCGACACCATTCCATCAAGGTGCCTTGCACAACATCTCGTGCAATCTGTGGGTAAAGCGGCAGAAAAGACACAACATCTGACTCGCCGGTCACCGATTAACCTCTAAAATTCGCACTTAAATGGTCTTAGATTGATATTCGCCCACCATTCGTCGATATCCGAACGACTTTTGGCGATGACCGCATCTCACTTCCGTTCTCTCCGTGCATGCGCCCCATATCCTGTAGCGCTCTAAGAGATGCATCCCTTTCGGTACACTTTTCTGCATGCCCAGCTCCCGCTCCGGCCGTACTCACAAGCCCCCTTATGACGCTGCGCACGCTATCGCCGAACTCTCTGCCGCTGACCCAAAGCTTGGCCGCTTGATCGAGCGCTGGGGTCCCTTCACCATGCGGTTGGCCGCGACACAATCCCCCTTCGAAGCATTGGCCGAGAGCATCATCTACCAGCAGGTGCATGCCAACGCCGCGCGCGCCATTCACAGCCGTATGATCGAGAGCTTTCATCACGTCTGCGGCATCGGCAATCATCCCTCGCCTGAACACATCCTCGATTGCCCGAATGAGCAGCTTCGTAAAGCGGGACTCTCGCATAACAAGACGCTCGCGCTGCGTGACCTTGCGGCAAAGACTATCGATGGCACCGTGCCCACGCTGGCGAAGATCAAGAAGATGTCCGACGAAGAAGTTATCGAACATCTGGTCCAGGTGCGCGGCATCGGTAGGTGGACCGCAGAGATGCTGTTGATCTTCCGCCTCGGCCGCCCTGATGTTCTGCCGCTCGATGATTACGGGGTACGCAAAGGCTTCGCGCTGACCTTCCTCGGTCTGAAGCCAACGCAGAAAGTCACACCGGACCTGCTCGCAACCAAGGAGCAGATGTTGAAGCGGGCAAAGAAGTGGCGCCCATGGTGTTCGGTTGCAAGCTGGTACATGTGGCGCGCCTGCGATCTTGCCGCCGGCAAACTGCCTGCAGAGTGAAGGGCGACTCATGCACCGGGTGTCCCTGTTCCACAGGGACACCCGAATCTATTTCTTCACCCGTTGGAATTTAGCGTTGCGCTGGCTTCGCTGCAAGAATGCCGCGGAAGCTTTCCCGGTATTGCAGGAACACCAACACCCACAGGATCGCCGCAAATATCGCCGGACCGATGCCGGGCGACAGCGTCAGATGAAACGCCAGGATGTTATACAGCTCTGCCGCCAGCAGGGTGAGCGCCAAGGGCACAAAGAAGCCTGACAACAACAGCAGGCCCGCAATCAACTGCACCGCGAAGAAGAAGTCGGCGAAGTGAGACATGGCCACCGCACCGAAGAACTGCAGAGCCAGCGGGTTCGCCGGTGGAGGCTGCGGAATAAAGTGCAGGAATCCATTCAAGCCAAAGACCGTGAACATCAGCCCCAGAAGATAACGGGCAATCAACGACGCAATCTTCATCAATCGGTCTCCTTATGCGCTCTGCGCGTGTAGTTGTACGGCTTCAAGATGAGGCTGCAGGAAGGTGTCGCGGTCCTGGCCATACCGCAGCGCCGAAGTTCCACCGGCGGTAAGGAAGGTTGTATCCGTCACGCCAAGAAAACCGAAGGCCGAGCGCAGATACGGTTCCACAAAATTCAGCGACTCCATCGCGCTCCCCGGTCCATAGACGCCTCCGGTCGCAAGCAGGAAGGTGGCCTTCTTACCGGTGATCAGGCCCTTGGGCCCATTTTCCCCATAGGAGAAGGTCTTCCCGACGCGGGCGATCTGGTCAATCCATAGCTTCAGCGACGATGGCACGCTGAAATTGTGCATCGGAACGCCGAAGACGTATTCGTCCGCGTTTTCCAGCTCCGCGATCAGCGCGTCGGAAAGCTTCAGCAACTCAGCCTGCTGGCCGGCGCGCTGATCTTCAGGCGTGAATGCGGCG
This sequence comes from Acidobacteriota bacterium, assembly GCA_019510535.1. GTDB lineage: Bacteria > Acidobacteriota > Terriglobia > Terriglobales > Acidobacteriaceae > Terriglobus. Next base: position 94 of record JAEKKE010000111.1, on the reverse strand, counting down.
CCGATCCACTCCGCCGTAATCGGCCACAACACGGTAGCGGTAAGGTCGCGCACGACAACCTGGCCGTCGGGATGGGCGGCTTTCCAGGTCGACT
>JAEKKE010000503.1 GCA_019510535.1 Acidobacteriota bacterium | reverse complement strand
TTACCGGAGCGACTGATTATCTTCTGCTGCTGCCGGCACGCAACAGCATCGACCTGCCGGAGAACGCAGAGATCTTCCGCCGGCTGGTCGCAGCCATGCCGCAGGATGCGGTTGTTGACACACGCCTGGAGCTCGCACGCTTCCAGAGAGATATGAGTTACTGGCCGCAGTAGCTCCGGTTTTGGGTGGGAGCCGAGGGCTTCAGCCCTCGGTCTATCGATTCAATAAGGAATCGGGCTTTAGCCCTGGGCCTTTTCCCTGACAGACAGAGAAGGCCCAGGGCTAAAGCCCGTTCACTTTTACGCTTTTATCAGCGGGCTGAAGCCCGCTGAATACCCCAGCCAGCGAAGCTGGCCGGGGACCCCGCTGCTCCCACCCGGTTCAGCCACTCTCTTAGATGTAGAATTCATCGACACTCCTTAACCGTGTTCGACGCGGGCCTTGATATCCGCATACGCCGCCTCGATCAGCCTGTTCAACGCAGCGGTGTTCGCTTCCATTCCCGGCCTCAGCTTCACATGCCGCATGAACCTGCCCGTGCCCTGCAATAGCCGCGCGGGATCTGGCAGCGCTGCGCCGTGAAAGAATCCGATGTTGACGTGCGCGGTGAAGACATTGACGTAGCCGAAGGGAGCGTCACCCAGACACGCAACCGGGCAGCCGTCGTGCAGAAGCTCCCGCACTTCGTCTCCACATTGCCGCATGGCATCAAACCACTCTTTTGCGATGGCACCTAGCTCTCCGCCATGCTCGTCCAACCACGCATCGATGGAGGCATCGCGTTCTACGGCGCCATCGAATCGCAGTATCTCCGCCTTCATCGGCACTCCATTCGCTTTCGTATCCATATTACGGGCGTGCAACTATTTCGCACTGAAGGTGCGAAGGGTCTTGCTTAAGGGGACGGCTTTTAGCCGTCCCCTACCTAAGCAAAACGAAGAGCCTATTCGAGCTTCGCTCGAATGTCCCACATATGCTTCGCATATATGGGGCACCCGGTGTGTGGGGCTATCTCGAACTTATCAACTCATCTTTTATTTGATGGATGCCAGGCCTTGGTATTCGAGCTGCGGATACCAGTTGCCGCCACGGCCTTCCGGTGTAAGGTCGAGGATGCTCCATAAGATATCGGCGTCGGGAGCTCCGCGCGGGTCCTGGCCGGGGTCGGCCATCTCGCCGCTCATCTCACCGCTCCAGAAGTGATGGATTGTGCCATTTCGACGGGTGAAGACACTCATGCCGGGAACATCAGCATCGTCGGCGCTGACATAGGTGCGGGTGTAGTCGCCTTTGGTATCGGAGTAGAGCGGCAGATTCCTCCAGCCGCGATCGTCTTTGAACTCTAAAAGCCGTTCGATAGGTGAGCGCGCGGTGACGGCGAGAGCGACCCGCTCGCGAAGGTTCCTGGCCGCGCCGTCCCAGGTGGTGAGCATGGCCGTACACATCGGGCACGCCCGCTCGCGCTGCGGGCCGAACATCATGCTGTAAACAACCAGGGTGTCCTTATCGCCGAAGAGCTGTGAGAAATGTACCTGGCCGTTCGCCCCCTGGAAGGTATAGTCTTCGGGGATCGCACCTCCGAGGGGCAGTGCACGGCGGAGCTCGGCAACGCGTTCGATATTGCGCCGAAGCTCAATCTCCTCTGCAAGGAGAGCATTGCGAGCCTGGCGGTATTCGGGGCTTTCGTTGGGAAAGTGCGCTTGGTTCTTTGCCACAAGCGCCGTTGCGGGAGTGAGGCGAGGATCGTGGACCATTCGCTTCTCCTTGGGGTGAGGTCACGTGCCAGCACACATTCTAATCACCCTGCGCGTCGGTTTGTGCCGGACCCATCAGTCCCGGCGAACGTGACTACAATGGAGGGAACTGTTTATGGCAAACGAAGACATCCGGAACACCACTCCCGACCCCAGCAACACACCCGAAACCGCTGACGACTCCACGGAATCCTTCGGCGCGCTTCTCTCACAGTTTGAGAAGGAACATACCGGTCGATCGAAGTCAGAGCCCTCCCAGAAGGAAGGCACCGTGGTATCGATCTCGCCGGAGTCTGTGTTTCTGGATATCGGCTTCAAGGTCGAAGGCGTGCTGCCTCGTTCGGCCTTTGAGAACAACGCCGATGGCGTCGCTGTGGGAGACCGCTTTCCTGTCTCGGTCAAAGGACGTAACGAAGAGGGCTACTATGCTCTCTCGCGTTTGAAGATTGCACAGCCGACCGACTGGGCTTCGTTGGAAGCGGCCTTTGCGCAGAAGACACCTGTGGTTGGTATTGTGACCGGTGTAGTCAAGGGCGGCCTGACGGTCGATGTCGGCGTTCGCGCCTTTCTGCCCGCATCGCGCAGCGGCACCCGCGATGCCGCCGAGTTGGAGAAGCTCGTCGGCCAGGAGATCACCT
>JAEKKE010000110.1 GCA_019510535.1 Acidobacteriota bacterium | reverse complement strand
GACCGGCGCGGTGATTCCGAATGCCGCCGTGACCGTAACGTCGAACGCGACCTCGCAGGTTCGCGCGGTAAAGACCGATGGCGATGGACAGTTTGCCGTCGGCCTGCTGCCCCCGGAGACCTATAGGGTCAGCATTACCGCGCCTGGGTTTAAGACACAGGTCGTTCCGCCCATCACCGTAATTGTGACGGAGACTGCTCGCGCCGACGCTCAGATGGTTGCCGGCAGTGAGGGCGAGACGGTGGAGGTCAGCACTACCCCCGCTCCGCTGCAGGTAGAGAATGCCACCCTCGGAACCGTCGTTGATGGCACAACGATCCGCGAGGTCCCTCTTACCAATCGGAACTACACGCAGGTGTTGACGATGTCCGCCGGAGTAGCCGGAGATGTCAACAATGCCGCGACGCTGGGCAAAGGCACGCAGGATGTCTACGTGAACGGAGCCAGCAGCATCAGCAACAACTTCCATATGGATGGCGCCGACATCAACAACTTCGGCTCCGGCCGCGCCGGTGACTTTGTGCAGCAGGCCGGCATCGCCGTCCCAAATCCTGATTCGCTGCAGGAGTTCAAGATCCAGACGACCAACTACGATGCTGGCTTCGGTCGCGATGCCGGCGCGAACGTCGATGTCATTACCAAGTCGGGCAGCAACACCCTGCATGGATCGGCCTGGGAGTTTCTTCGCAACGACGTGCTGAATGCAAACGACACCTTCCTGAAGATGAACGGCCAGAAGCGCGCGGTCATGAAGCAGAACCAGTTCGGTGGCACGCTGGGCGGGCCCATCCTGAAGGACAAGCTCTTTCTCTTCGGCTCCTACCAGGGCACACGGCAGGTGAACGGTCTCAGCGCCGGCTCGCTGGTTACCAACACACTCTTTCCGCTGACCAACGATCGCAGTGCAGGCGCCATCGGTCGCGCTGCGTGTCCCAATGGAAATGCGCGGTGGCATCCCTTCAACGGCGGTAACTATAGCAATACGGGTTCGCAGACGGAAGTGGCCTGCGACGGCAGCAACATCAATCCGGTGGCGCTGAATCTCCTGAATCAGAAGATCGCAAACGGCACTTACTTGATTCCGACGCCCCAGCGCATGTCGACCGACGCCAACGGAAACCCCGTAGGTTTTTCCACCTTCAGCCTGCCGTCCCACTACAGTGAAGACCAGTTCATGGTGAACACCGACTATGTTCTGTCGGAGAAGCACACTCTTGCTGAACGCTACTTCTACTCGAACCAGCCCCAGGACAAGCCCTTCAGCAGCACCTCGAATACTCCCGGCAACGGTGTGACGCCAAAGTTCAACAGCCAGGTAGCGGTCCTGAAACTTACGTCCGCGTTGAACTCGCATCTGCTCAACGAGGGGCTCGTCGGTTATGTTCGCAACACCGGCAATCTACAGACACAGGCAAACCTGCACTTCGACCAGATCGGCATGACGGCACCCAGTGATCCGGCATACCCGTTGACGCCGATCATGTCCGTAACGGGTTACTTCAGCCTGGGCGGTGTGAACAACGACGTCTCCATGTCGGCAGTCAACACCTTTGAGATCAGCGACCAGATCAACTGGACGCATGGGAAGCAGAGCATTCGCGCCGGTTTTCTGGGAGAGAAGAACCAGTTCAACTTTGACGATCCGAACAACAAGCGTGGCGCTCTGAGTTTCCAGACTTTTCAAGATTTCGCGCTCGGCCTCAGTGCAGCACAGAATCACAGCTCTTACAGCAATGTGAACTCCAGCAGCAGCCAGCGTGGTAGCTACTACAAGGGCTACCGCGGTACCAGTATGGCGATGTTCGTGCAGGATGACATCAAGCTGGCATCCAACCTCACCGTCAACGCCGGTCTTCGCTGGGAGATCAATAGCGGCATCAGTACCAACAAAGGCGTCTTGACCAGCTTCTGGCCGTCTCTGGTGACACCCTTCCAGCCGGTTCCCGTGGGTGGAACCTATCTGGGCTTTGTCGTTCCGGCGAATTCTTCTGCCAATCCTCCAGCAGGAGTTAAGCGTCTTGGAAGTATGAGCCTTGGAGAGAATGACCTGCCGCTGCACAACTTCGGTCCGCGCGTCGGCTTTGCCTGGCAGCCGTTTGGTTCCAGCTCTTCGACCGTGATTCGTGGCGGTTACGGAGTCTTCTACACCCTGCCGAACGCAAACTCGGTCCTGCAGACACTGGGCAATCAGCCATTTGTCAGCTCCTCCGGAACTATCAGCGGGACGGCGAATGCTACGGCTACCTTCCAGACACCGTTCACGACAACGCTCACTCCTGGAGTCTGGCGTCCCCTCATGCCATACTCGTCCACCAACACCAGTGGCATGCCAGTAACGGCGGTCGCCCAGAACATCGACTCACCCTTCGTGCAGCAGTACAACCTTGATGTACAGAAGGAGCTCCCTAAACACCTGGTGGCCGAAGTCGGATATGTCGGTACACGTGGCACCCGCCTTGCCGAATCACGCGCGATCAACCGTGCTTATCTTGCCAGCCCCAGCAACCCGATCAACGGAGTCACAACGAACTCGCTTGACTCGGCGAACATCGCTGCCCGTGTTCCGTATCAGGGTGTTGCTCCCGGAGGCCTGAACCGGATCGAGACCTACGGCACTTCGATGTATCACAGCCTGCAGACCACGCTCCGGCGCCAGGTCAGCAAAGGTGTGTATGTTCAGGCAGCCTACACCTGGAGTAAGGTTATGACGACCGTCACCGGCGGCGACGGCGATAACGGCCAACAATCGTTACGCACGCTACGGCCTCGCCGGTTATGACCGCACCCATCGTTTGGTGGTGACCTACTCCTGGTTGATCCCGGGATGGAAGAACGGCGGCAGCTTCGCTCGTGTAGCAACCAGCGGCTGGAAGTTCTCCGGTGTCTCCACCTTCCAGTCCGGCAAGCCGCTCACCTTTACCGACACCCGCAACGGAACCGCGTATCGCACTGCAAGCCGCGCTCAGTTCATCGCCGGAAAAGGAAACACAGATGTTCTCAACACCCAGGGGGGCACCGTGCTGAACCGGGTGAAGACCAACACCTATCTGAATACGGGCCTGAATGGCAGCGCCGCACAACCGTGGACCGTCTCGCCGGCAGTTCCTTACAGCGTGAAGGTCGGCGGAGTGGATGCCACCGAGTACGGCAACAGCGGAATCGGCATCGTTCGTGGTCCGGGGAATGACAACTGGGATATGACACTCTCGAAGGAGACCCGGGTCGGCGGCCTGCATGAGGACGGCACGCTGGTCTTTCGTACAGAGTTCTTCAACGTCTGGAACCATCCGCAATATGCCAACCCGTCTACCACGGTCGGCGCGGCGAGCTACTCTCAGATCACGGCCTCGGCAGTGGCGCCGCGTCTGATCCAGTTCGCACTGAAATATCAGTTCTAATTAATACCCCTTCCTGGAAGGGAAGGGTTTTCTAACGCAGGTCAGGAGATGCAATGCGCAGGTGTACGTTGTTGGCGGCAATCGTTCCTTTGGCTTTTCTTCCGGCGCTCGGTCAGCAGACCGTGACCGTCAAAGCTACCTCAAAGACCGTCTCGTGGGGTTACTACGGCAGTATGCATCCGGCTGCAACCGTCCACAGTGGAGACACGGTCGTGATGCAGACTCTTTCCACCTGCGGTCCGGCCGACAGGCTGATCGCTCGCGGCGTCAAGCGTGAAGATATTCCGGCGTACAACGATGAGGTCTATCAGAACTATCCCGCGGCCGAGAAAGGACCGGGTGGCCACATCCTTACCGGGCCGGTAGAGATCGCCGAAGCGGAGCCGGGCGACGTGCTCGAAGTGCAGATTCTTAAGGTGGATATCGATGCGAACTTCGCCTGCAATGGCTTTGGGCTGCATCGCGGCTTTCTACCGATGGAGTTCCCCTACAGCCGCAACCGGATCATTCCACTCGATCGCGAGAAGATGATTGGTCACTTCGCCCCTGGCATCGACATTCCGCTGCATCCGTTTTTCGGAAGCATGGGCGTCGCCGGAGCAGGCGGGAAGGTCGGCAGCACTGAGCCGTTTGCTCACGCGGGCAACATGGATAACAAGGAGCTCGTAGCCGGGACCACTCTTTATATTCCCGTCGTGGCAAAGGGCGCCATGTTCGAGGCAGGTGACGGACATGCAGGTCAGGGAAACGGCGAAGTCGATATCACCGCGATGGAGACCTTTCTAACCGGGACTTTCAAGTTCGTTGTTCATAAGAAGAAGCAGATGAACTGGCCGCGGGCGGAGACGCCAACCCACTACATCACGATGGGGTTTAGCCCCGACCTGAAGGAAGCTACGGAGCACGCCCTGCGCGACATGATCGACTTTCTGGTTGAGGAGAAACACATGAAGCGTGACGATGCCTACATGCTCTCCAGCGTCGCTGTCGATCTCGACATCACCGAACTGGTCGACGGAAACGTGGGTGTCCATGCAATGTGTCCTAAGAACATCTTTACCGACTCCGGAACGAAGTAGTGCTTGAGGAATGATTTCAATCCGGTGGGAGCAGCGGGCTTTAGCCCGCTGATAAGGCATAAAAAGTAAATGGGCTTTAGCCCTGGGCCTTTTCCTGAGAGAAGGCCCAGGGCTAAAGCCCATTTCTTTTAGAGCTAACAACGGTGGGCCGAAGCCCACCTCTCCCACCAGTTCGAGCTTCGCTCGAATGTTCCACGCACATCCCCCTTGTTCTGCAGTTGATGAGTGACGGGCGTCACCGCAAAATTTACCCTCATTCCACACCATAAGGGCAGGAGGTTCCTCTGCCATGGCAACTACGATGCTCGACCCCGCCCACCTGGAGACAACTCCCGTCTCATTCCGCCGAATACTCGTGACAACTGACTTTTCGGCACAGGCGCATATGGCCCTGGTGGATGCCGTGCGATTGGCCATGCTGTTTGCCGGGGAGATCTTCGTGCTGCATGCATTACCTCCCATGGATGTGCGGTATGGCGATGTCCTCGGAATGGAAACACGGCAGGCGGCTATGGCCGCGGCCCAGACGGCGATGGCGCGGGAGGTCGAATCGATTCGCGATCTTGCCCGCATTCCATGTATGACACGCGTTGAAGAAGGGCCGCTCGATCTGCAGGTCGAACAGGTGGTGCGGTCGCATCATATCGATCTGGTGGTTGCAGGCTCGCGGGGAGCGCAGGGGCTGGATAAGCTGCTGTTCGGCTCCTCAGCGGAATCTCTCATTCGCCGGGCGCCATGCCCGGTGTTGATTGTGGGTCCCAACGCCAGGCGAGTCGATTCACTGCAATCGATTCTGTTTGCAGCGGATCTTGAGCTCGGTTCGTTGCGAGCCGCACAGTATGCCGCCGCTCTGGCGAAGACGATGCAGGCGACGCTTACCGTGATGCATGTTGTGAATCGTGTCGGGCCGCCTCAGCGGGAGCTTCGCAAAGATTTGGAAGAACGTTTGATGCATCTTCTGCCTCGCGATGCCGCTATGTACTTCAAGGCACACGTGCAAGTGGATCATGGCCTTCCGGCGCCGCGCATTCTTCGCGCGGCAAACCTGGGCGGCACCGAACTCATCTTAACTGGATGTCGGCATAACGGCGCCTTGGGAGATCACGCAGCCTGGCGCACATTGAGCAAGCTGATTCATGACGCGGCGTGCCCGGTCCTTGTCGTCAATGGACGTCTGGGAGAAGGGGCTCCGGCGTAAGGGGCTGTGACCTCCATTGAGGTCCGTGACCTCCATCGAGCTTTGTGACCTCCATTACTGCTGTTGCCGGCAAGTGGTGTAAGGCTCTCATTCTCATGGAGAGGGAGAGGAGGAGACCATGCTGAAATGCGCGATTCCCGGGTGTGAGGCCGAGGAGAAGTTCCTGCGGTCTGGCACGCTACAAATTGTCGATACGGCCAAAGAAGAGCGAATGACAAAAAGGATGATCTGGTTCTGCAGCGCCTGCACGCCGAAGTACGTCGTTCAGTGCTGGCGTCCTAGCGGGGAACAGGTACAGCCTCGTATAGAGATATCGGAATACGTGATGCCGGAGCGCATGCCATCACAGCACACGCCCTGGTACTGGCAGCCGGTTCCAGCAAACAACAGAACCCCCCACCTGGCTGCCGAAAGCCGGCACTCACGGGAAAATGCATCCAATACCGTGGAAATAGCGCGGAGGATCTGGAACTCCCGGCCAACCGGCGATCGGCTACACCTTGAAAAGAGCCAGCCCGCCGCTCATGCCCGCCATAAAGGCCGTTGAAATCTAAACCATCCCGCTCGCCGGTTCTTGCCCTGGATCATCCACAGCTGAGATCGCGGCGAGCGGGATGTTTTTTGCTATTTTCTCGCTAGCATGCGCAGAGTTGCCGAAGCTGGGCAGGTTGCAGAATCGTGAGCGAAATTCCTTTGATCGCGATGAGCTTCTCCTTGCGGAAACGGCTGAGAGTGCGGGTGACGGTCTCCCGCGTCGTAGCGGTCATGGAAGCCACCTCTTCATGCGTCAAAGGCATCGTGATGGTGGAAGCAGGCAAGGCCTGTCCATTCTCAGACCAGTCAAGAATAAGCCGTGCAACGCGGCCCGCGGGGCTGTCAGGCAGGGCGATCCGCCGGATCTCCTGGAACGCGGCTTGATAGTGCTGGGCAAGCATACTGCTGGCAGCCATCGACGCATCGCTGAACTGTGTGAGCAGTTGCATCAGCAGGCGGGTCTGCAGAATTCTGATCTTGCAGGGTTCAACTGCTTCGGCACTCGCTTCATAAACGGTGCCATTGAGCGCTGCGCTAAGCCCGACAACGTCACCAGCAGCGGCGATGCGGAGGATTGCCGTCTTGCCTTCGGCGGAACTCGCCGCAATCTTCACACGGCCGGAGCAGAGGATGTAGACAGAATCGCTGGATGTTCCTTCACGAAAAAGCAAAGCTCCCCGCGGATATTCCACGGTCGTCGAATTCGCCTCCAGAAAGGCGCGCGCCTCGGAGCCAAGCTCACAAAATGGGTGTTTTCCGGCGTGGGGGCAGTTTTGGCAATTCAACATATGGTGCTCCTTCGTGTCAGGTTCACCCTTCCTTCTGGCAACCGTGATGCCAAACACGGCTCATAGTGATTTCAAACACTTAGCTGTTCTCGTAACCGTTTGGGGCTGAGTCTTCCCACCCAGGCTGCGTCATTTGACGCAGGTGTCCCGGCCGCCATGGAATGGGGTACGATCAGCAAGAGTTACGGCCATGAGTGGTGTGATCCGGATAGTTATCATCGACGACAACCTGAGCAGCCTCGAGCTGCTCAGCACCGCCTTGGAACGGGAAGGTCTGTCGATCCACACCGCCAATGATCCCAGGCAGGGGCTGGAGCTCGTACGCTCGCTTCGCCCTCGCATGGTCATTACGGATCTGGTCATGCCGGGGATGACCGGGCTGGACGTCCTGCGGCAGGTGATGCACCTCGATCCGACCATCGATGTGCTGCTGATGACGGCACATTACACGACAGAAACAGCCGTGGAGGCCATCCGCAACGGTGCAGCCGACTACCTGCAAAAGCCGGTCAAGATCGCCGATCTGCGAGAGCGGGTCCGCCGTCTGCTGGAGGCCGCGGAAAAACGTCGTCTCGCCGGAAACGCCGGCGACAATGAGAGCGATGTCCGCTTCGAGGGACTCGTCGCAAAGAGCGAAGCCATGTGGAGCCTCTTCGCGATGGTGGAGAAGATCGCCCCTCATTTCCGGTCGCTGCTTCTGCAGGGCCCGACCGGCTCCGGCAAAGATTTGGTTGCGCAGGCGCTGCATCAGCGGAGTGGTGTGAAGGGCAGGTTTGTTGTGCTTAACTGCTCGGCGGTCGTTGAAACCCTGTTCGAAAGCGAGTTGTTCGGCCACGTCCGCGGAGCCTTCACCGGCGCCGATCGCGATAAGGTAGGTCTCTTTCAATTGGCTGACGGCGGCACGCTGTTTCTGGATGAGATCGGCGACATGCCGCTCAACACGCAGGCTAAGTTGCTGCGCGCGATCCAGAATCAGGAGGTCATGCCGGTAGGATCGCTGACGCCAAAGCGCGTGAATGTCCGTATCATCGCCGCAACCCACCGCAACCTGCGGCAGGCGGTGCAGGAAGGCAGATTCAGAGAGGATCTCTACTATCGCTTGTCGATGGTGGAGCTAACCCTGCCACCTCTTGCTGCACACAAAGAAGATATTGCTCTGTTAGCCGTCACCTTTCTCCGCAAGTTTGCCCAGGACTTCCGGAAACCGACGGACGGTATCTCGCAGCGAGCACTCCGTGTTCTGGAGCGGTACTCCTGGCCAGGGAACGTCCGTGAGCTCGAACATGTCATCGGGCGAGCATGCATGCTGGCCGACGGCCCAACGATTGATGTGGACGATCTGCCGGCAAACATCATCGATGCCTGCAGTGAGGTTCTGGTCAGTGCTTCCGAGCCGGGCACATCCGTGCTCGAGAATCAGGAACGCGTTGTCATGGAGCGCGTGTTGCGCGAGAGTAATTGGAACCAGTCAGAGGCGGCCCGCAAATTGGGCATCGGGCGCGACGCCCTGCGATACAAGATGAAAAAGCACGGGCTCAACCCGGGCTCCGCGATCAGCAGTTGAAATTGGCCAGCGCCTCCCGCAGAACAGCGGGGCGGATTGGTTTGGCAAGCCAACCGGTAAAACCGGCCTTCGCGAGGTCGTCGGGAGCTGATTCTCCAAGCCCCGCAGTAAGGGCAAGAATTGGCGTCCTGTAAAAATGCTGGATCCGCCGTAGCGCAGCAACCACACCGTATCCATCAATCTTCGGCATGCTGATGTCGAGAATCACGAAGCTGGGAATATGCTCAAGAGCAAGATCGATCGCCTCCTGCCCGTCACGGGCTTCGATGACTTCTACTCCTCGGCCTTCGAGGATGTATCGAAGAAGCTCTCTTGCTCCGTCAGCATCATCAGCAATTAGGCACTTCAACCGGTTCACCCCAATCGGGCCCTGACAGGCCGAATCAAGAATAAGAATAGGGCTTCGGGGAAACGGATGCCGTGACCTGAATCACAGGATCCGGCGTCACACTGCCAGGCATTACACCGCCCAACGGGGCAGGGTGAAGGTAAACTCGCTTCCCGCACCTTTGGAGCTTGTCACCTCCAGGCGTCCTCCATGCATCATGACGATCTGACGGCTGATGGTCAGTCCCAGGCCGGTGCCTTCCTTCACTCCGCCCGTGGTAACACCGGCCTGGTAGAACTTGTCGAAGATCAGCTCCTGCTCCTCAGGCGCGATGCCGATTCCGGTGTCCTGGACTGCGACCTGCACCCAATCCTCGTCGATGGCTGCTTTGACGGTTACCGAGCCGCCGGACGGAGTGAATTTAATGGCGTTGCTCAAAAGGTTGAGGAGCACCTGGCGTATCCGCGTCAGATCGGCAGCGGCATATAAATCGTCCTCGCTCTCGATACGTAGAGCGATGTTTTTCTCCGTTGCCTGGCCCCGCACGGACTCCACCGTCTGCTGCAGCAGGGTGGGAATGTCGATCTCTTCCGTACGAAGGGAGAGTCCGCCGGCCTCAATCCGGCTCAGATCCAGCACATCATTGATCAGCGCCAGCAGATGCTCCGAATCTCTCTGGATATGCTCTACGAACCGGAGCTGTTTCGGATTCAGAGCACCGTTGGTCTCTTCTTTCAGAAGGTCGGTAAACCCGATGATCGTATGCAGCGGAGTCCGCAGTTCGTGGCTTACACTTGCCATGAACTCGCTCTTCAGGCGATTCAGGCGCTCTGCCTCATGCTGACGCGCCACCAGCTCATTGAAGTAGCCCTCCTGCAGGGTCCGCAGTTGTTGCTCGGCCTTGCGCCGTTCCGACACGTCACGGATGACGACCACGATCAGTACCTCTTGTGCGTTTCTGATCGGGCTCAGGCTGATCTCGACGGGAAACTCGGAACCATCTTTGCGGCGTGCATTCAGGTCCAGCCCCTGCCCCATAGGACGGGTCCTGCCGCTCCGTACAAATCTTGCAACGTTGTCAGCGTGATTGCTCTGATGCGGCATTGGCACAAGCATCTCGACCGGTTGGCCAATCAACTGCTCGCGCGTGTAGCCAAAAAGAGTCTCGTAGGTCTTGTTGGCGATCACGATATGTCCGGCCTGATTCACTTCGAGAATCGCGTCAGGCGCCTCTTCGATCATCTCTCGGAACTTGCGTTCGGCAAGTACTTCCGCATGGGAGCGCGCAATCTGCTCCTCCGCCAGCCTGCGGTCGGTGATATTCCTGGCAATCTCGGCGATGCCTACGATCTTTCCGTCAGCATCCTCAACGGGGAACATGCTGAGAGAGACAAAGACCTGTGAGCCGTCTTTATGTCTTCGTGCTGTCTCGTATCCATCGATGCGCTCGCCGCTCCGTACGATGCCGAACAGCTCATGCATCGCCTCTTCTTCGCCGGGCCATGCAAGAAAGAGGACCGGCTTCCCGATCGCTTCGTCGGCCGAGTATCCAAACATCTCCGTCGCGGCACGGTTCCAGCTCGTAAGGGTGCCGTCCAGAGATTCACCCATAATCGCCGCATCGGACGAGTCGACAATCGCGGCGAGCCAGCGTTCAGGGTTTTTCCAGTTCGCGGGCGTGGGTGTATCGCCACTTTTGGGAGTCTTTTCCACGCCCTAGTGTAACTCTGGGTTTTCTGACGACGCGGCCAGAGCCGTGACTCGATTCTGTGACTGTGATCACTGAGCCATGGCAGTAAAGCTCTGTACGCTCCTGTATACGGGAGGGACTCCGCGATGCGAAAGGTGCAGCTCGGAACGATCGTCATCCCAACGGATTTTTCGAAGGCGTCGAACCTGGCGCTCGGATTCGCACGTAGCCTGGCTCAACAGTATGGCTTCGATCTGAGCTTGATCCATATCTTTCCTTACGTGGCGCATCATCGCTACGCAACCCCGGTTGGCTGGATGATTTCGGACCTGCGTTCTCGAAGCAGGCGGCGGCTGATGGCGGCAAAGGAGAAGGTGCTTGCGACCGGTACGGGCGTCCGCTGTTCGGTGATCGATAGCGCTGGAGATATCCCTGGGCAGCTCATCAACACTGCCGTCGCCGAAGGCGCCTCCCTCATCGTGATGGGAACACATTCACGCGACGGGGTAGAGCGGTTTCTCGTAGGGTCTACCGCGGAGGAAGTGCTGCGCCATGCTGTTCTGCCAGTGATCGTGGTCGGGCCACACGTCAAGGACTATAGCCGCCGTAAGATCCAAACCCTGGTTTATGCCACCGATCTGAGCGCGCGCTCACTGGGCGTTCTCCGGATCCTGCCTCTCTTGATGGCCGGAGACACCAGGCTCTCAGTGGTTCATGTCAGGGAAGACCAGGCACACGCACCGGCGTCAGTCGGTTGGGAAGTCTCCGTCCGCAACAGCCTGCTCGGTGTTCTCCCTGCTGAAGTACTGGAGAGCCGAGTGGATTTCAAGACGCTGGAAGGCGACGATCCCTCCCGAGCGGTAGAGCGCCACCTGAAGCTGGTTCATGCGGACCTCCTGCTGATTGGCGTTCATAAAGGCCGCGGAATGACCACTCACATGGCGCCGCGTACAGGATTCCGCATGATTATGGCTGCTCCATGCGCGGTGCTCTCCATCTGCGAATAGGGAAGATGG
>JAEKKE010000502.1 GCA_019510535.1 Acidobacteriota bacterium | reverse complement strand
CCAGGGGCAGGGCAAAGAGCAATCCGAGCGAAATGATGCGGTTTAAATACACGGCTGATCAGTCTGACGTACCGGAATAGTCTACGTCAGCCGACCCTGCACTGAAGAGAGGGGGTAGGAGAAGCCTAGAGCATTTTCCTCTGTTGCTGGGTAGCCTGGAAGGGGTGTGCAGCGGCGTTTTCATTGCGGAAAACGCCCTATAGATGCGGAAGCCCTACTCTACAGTTACAGGGAAAATGCTCTAGCCCCGGACCGAGATACCGGAGAAGGTAAGGATGATGCGGCTCCGCACCGGGGTTCCAAAGACCTTGGCCGGTTCGTAGACGCTCACCAGCAGCCGTTGCTCCAGGTTGTGGCGGGCGTCGGCCGAAAGCGTTCCGGAGACGATGCTGTAGTCATAGATCTGCCCGCGGGCGTTCAGCAGGGCCTCGACGACGACGGGATTGTCCGCATCTACCAACACGGCGTCCATGTTGGCGGCCGAATACTTATAGTGGGGCTGAGTGTAAGCGCCCAGGTCGTCATCGGCCATGACCGACTGCGCCGCAGGTGTCACCGCGGTCAGCATCCCCAGCATGCCACCGACGATGATGGTGGCGGAGGCCAGGCCGGCAGCGGTACGAAGCACGACTGGACGGAGGGTGTTGGCCCAGGCCAGCTCCAGCCGATCCTTCCAGGTGGTATTGCTTTTAACTTTTTCGTGCGAGATGGCAAGCCGCAGCTTCAAGCCCAGGTTTTGCGGAGCCTTCGCCGTACCGATCATTGCCAGGCTGTGCTGCATGGTGCGCCAGCCGGTGAACTCCGCCTTGCAGGCTTGGCAGCTCTCAAGATGCGAGCTGATATCCATCATCTCGTGGCCGGTAAGGGCTCCGTCGAGATAGTCCGAGAAGAGGGAGCGCACCTGTTCACAGTTCGTATTCATCGTGCAGCCTCCATCCACTTCTCCGTTGCTCGTTTGGATGCGGCGGCTCTCTGCTCGGATTCGAGAGCTTCGCGCGCTTCCAGTGCCTGCCGCATCGCTGCGCGTCCGCGCAGCAACCGGCTCTTTACCGTGCCCATGTTGATATCGAGAATCTCGGCGATCTCGTCATAGGCAAATCCTTCAATTTCGCGCAGGATCAGCACCGTCCGGAACGACTCCGGCACTTCATGCAGTGCTGCTTCCACCCGTGCGCGCATCTCGCTCTGGATGGCCTTATCGAACGGCGATCCATCCCGCGAAGCCAATGTGTCCCGCAGCAGGAAGGTCTCTCCGGGGTCGTCCGATTCAAACTCCCCATCGATGGTGACTTCCTGCTTTTTGTGTCGCTTCCACCAGCGGCGCTGATTGCTTGCTTCATGTAGCGCAATCCGGTAGACCCAGGTTCTCAGCGAAGAGTCTCCATGAAAGTTCCCAATATTACGGAAGACTTTAATAAAGACGTCCTGGGTGATGTCGGCGGCGTCAGCCGGATCCTGCAGGCTGCGGGCAATCAGGGAATAGATGGGTTGCGAATACTGCCCGATCAGTTGCGCGAAGGCTTCTTCCGAGCCTGCCTTCAGCTCGGCCACCAAGGCGGCATCCTCCGCACGAATTCCGATCGCACTTACCAGGTTCCCCATCGTCGTTCCAGCCTGCATCGGGAGTGTCCTTTAAGGTACGACGTCCGGGATTTCCAAAGCAAATCGCTCCGTCCCGGAGAATGAGCAAAAACTGCGCCGCCGGCGGCCGAGTGCTCGCTCACTCTAGAGAGATAGACACCGAGGGTTGCCTGAAATGTTCCCGCAACTGCAACTATTTTTGAGTCTTGCCCGGCCCGCCAACTAATTCCGGCTCTCTCCAGACCACGACTTTTCTGCCAAAGCGCCATTTAAATCGATATCGGGCCAACGAGAGCCCGGAGGAGATATCGATGAACAGAAAACTCATGCTCGCACTTTTAGGCGCCGCTCTCACCCTGTCCGCAGCCGCGGCAGAGGCGCAGGTCTATGTCCGCATTGGACCTCCTCCACCGGTGCGTGAGGTCGTTCCTGTCCGGCCTGTCGGCCATTCGAACTGGGTCTGGCAGCGCGGCTATCACCGCTGGGACGGTGGCCGCTACGTCTGGGTCCCGGGAGCCTATGCTGCTCCGCCACGCCCGCACGCGCGCTGGGTGCCAGGTCACTGGGCTCGCCGCCCAAGCGGCTGGTATTGGATCGACGGCCATTGGAGATAAAGTCAACGCGGGCTGAAGGCGCCTCCTCGTCCTTCAGCCCGTTTGCCTTGGCCCGCGCCCGAGTTTGACTTGCCCCGCAAAGCAGGAGAAAATAAAGAAGTCCTTCCCGAGAGTGGGCCTGTGGCGCAGCTGGGAGCGCGCTTCCATGGCATGGAAGAGGTCATCGGTTCGATCCCGATCAGGTCCACCAAATAACCCTT
>JAEKKE010000109.1 GCA_019510535.1 Acidobacteriota bacterium | reverse complement strand
TGCAAATAAGATCCCAGATCTAAAGAGGAACAAGAACATTGGCAATTCTGGTAGTAGGCTCCGTCGCATTCGACAATCTTGAAACTCCCAGCGGTAAGCGCGAGAACGTTCTGGGTGGCGCGGCCACTCACTTTTCTCTGGCCGCCAGCTTCTTTACCCCAGTGCGGGTCGTCGGTGTCGTCGGCGAGGACTTTCTTCCCGAGCACGAAGCTGTGCTCACCTCCAAAGGCATCGATGTCACCGGCATTGAGCATGCCGCGGGTAAGAGCTTCCACTGGACCGGCTCCTACGTCGAGAATCTGAACGAGGCTAAGACGCTGGCGACCGATCTGAATGTCTTCGGCACCTTCGCTCCCAAGATTCCTGCCAGCTATCTCGACAGCGAATATCTCTTCCTGGCGAACATCGATCCGGTATTGCAGTTCCAGGTGCGCAAGCAGTTGCCGAAGGTGAAGATGGTTGCCGGCGACACCATGAACTACTGGATCGCCGATCATCGCGCTAACCTGGAGAAGGTCCTGAAGGAGCTCGACGTCCTGCTCATCAATGACGGCGAAGCTCGCATGCTGGCCGGTGAGCCGAACCTGCTGCGCGCTGCGCGCAAGGTGATGGAGATGGGGCCAAAAGCCCTGGTGGTGAAGCACGGCGAGTATGGCGCCACTGCCTTTTTCTGTGATCGCAGCTTTGTGGACACAACGCACATTACGCTGCCGTTCCGTGCACCGGCCATGCCGCTGGATGAGGTCGTGGATCCAACCGGCGCCGGTGACTCCTTTGCCGGCGGCTTCTATGGTTACATCGCATCGCAGCCGAAGCTTACGCCAGCGGTCTTCCGCAAGGCGATGTTCTACGGTGGTGTGATGGGGTCGTTTGCCGTAGAGCGTTTCGGGACTGAACGTCTGCAGCACACGACGAAGGACGAGGTGGAGGAGCGCTTCCGTCTCTTCCAGGAGATCTCACACCTTGAGCTTGAGGCGTAAGTACAACGAACAGCCGCGTCAGGGGAATCGTGACGCTATCCCCAATGATGAGGGGACCATTGCAGCGCGCATGGCCATCAAGCCGGCGAAGCGTGAGGAGATGTTTCCCATTGCGCTTGCGTCGATGATCCTGGCCTTTCTGGCGGTGCTCATCTCGGCTTCACGCGGATATCTTCTGCTCTACGGCGACGCAGTGGCTCATCTCGCCATCGCGCGCCGCATCATCGATTCGGTGAACCCGGGGCTGCCGCAGATCGGCAGCGTCTGGCTGCCGCTGCCTCACCTGCTGCTGGTGCCGTTCGTCTCCAAGATAGAGTGGTGGCAGACAGGCACAGGCGGGACCTGGCCTTCCTTTGCTTTCTACATTCTTGGCAATGTCGGCTTTTATCGTCTTGCCCGCCGCATGCTGCCAGTTCATTGGGCCTTCGGCGCGACGCTGTTTTATGCGTTGAACCCGAACCTTCTCTACCTGGCAACCACCGCCATGACGGAGCCGCTGTTCCTGGCGATCTTCGTCTGGTCGGCTGTCGTTGTGATGGAGTGCATCGACGCTATCCGGGACGAGCAGATCCGTGTGGTCAAGGGCAGGCTCATCGCCGCGGGCATTCTTTCTGTACTCTCGGTCTACACACGCTACGACGGCTGGGTACTTGCTGCGTGCGTCTGGCTGATGCTTACCATCTCGCTGGTGAAGAACAAGCGCGTCTTCGAGCGGGTGCGTGTTGCTTTCATCATTCTCACCGTGCTGACCGTGTTAGGTCCCGTCGGCTGGATGGCCCACAACTGGCGCTATACCGGCGATCCGCTGGATTTTATGCGCGGGCCGTACTCGGCTGCTGCCATCGAGCGCAAGACAGCTCCTCCGGGGCAGCACTACCGCGGCTGGCATAACCCCGCATGGGCGCTGCTCTTCTATACGCGGACCGCGCAGGTGGATGCCGCTGCCTGGGAGACAGGCTTTCTGTTGATGGCGGCAGCAATTGCCGGCACCTGGATGCTGTGGAAGCGTGGCCTGGCGCGAGCGTCGGTCCTTCTGTGGATGCCGCTGCCGTTCTATATCTATTCGGTCTCATTCGGATCGGTGCCGATCTTCATTCCGCAGCTTTATCCGCACTCGTACTACAACGCGCGTTACGGCATGGAACTGCTTCCGGCGTTGGTCGTCTTCGCCTTTGTCGTAGTTGCATGGTTCGAGAACCGTATCATCCGGACCCGGCCTGTGCAGGCGGTCTTCCTCCAGCCTGGGGTGATGGTGCTTGCGATCGCGAACTGTGTCGCCATGACATGGTTTACGCCGCTGGTATTGAAGGAAGGCATTGTGAACTCACGCACACGCGTTCCGTTTGAGACATCTATCGCCCGCGAGCTTCTGGCTATGCCGCAAGGGCTGCCGGTGATGATGTACACCTCAGACCACGTTGGAGCCATTCAGCAGACTGGAATTCCGTTGAAGCAGTTCATCTCTGAGTCAGACTACGACAGCTTCCATCGGGCTCTCGCTGAGCCGGCGAAGTATGCTGCCTATGTAGTTGCTATCGACAAGGATCCGGTCTCCGATGCGGTCAAAAAGAACTCCAGCAACCTGAAAGAGCTGACCGTGCTTTGTACGACAGGACAGCCCTGCGCCCGCATCTACGAGTCCGAGATCTATCGGCCGGCGAAGAAGTAGAGAAAGAATATGATTCCTTTTGTAAAAGCACATGCCTGCGGCAATGACTTCCTCGTAGTGGAAGAGACGCTGGCACATGACGAGCATGCAGACATCGCCCGTAAGCTCTGCGCCCGCAACACCAGCGTTGGCGCCGACGGTGTTGAGTTCCTTGAACGCCGCGACGATGGCAGCTATTTCCTTCGCCTCTTCAATGCCGACGGCTCCGAAGCCGAGCTCTCGGGCAATGGTACCCGCTGTGTGGCTGCGTGGCTGGCTTATAACGAGGGCCTGAAACAGGTGACGCTTGGGACGCACGGTGGACCACGCGCGTGCACGACCGTCTCCTGCGAAGATACGAGCTTCCTGATCGAGACCGGCATGGGAGTGCCTCAGGTGCATCCGCAGACGGTCCAGGTCGAGGGTGTCGGCGCTGTGGAAGGAGCCAACGTCAACGTCGGCAATCCGCACTTCGTCATCTTTGTTGACACCGACGACTTCTCCTCGCATGGGCTTGCCTGGCAGGCGTTGGGTGAGAAGATCTGCTTCCATCCTGATTTCCCGAAGCAGACCAATGTCGAGTTTGTCCGCGTACTGGCGCCGGGGCACATCGCTTTCCGCATCTATGAACGTGGCGTAGGGCCAACCACCTCTTCCGGCACAGGCACATGCGCCTCGTCGACGGCAGCGATTGCGTTGCGCGGTTGCAGCACGATACTTGAGGCGACGGCTGAGGGCGGAACCCAGCGCGTGGTCTGGCCTACGCCGGCGGAAGAGATGCGTTTGACCGGGCCTGCTGAGATTATCTGCGTTGGAAAGGTCACCCTGTGAGCACCAAACCGAAGGCGCTGCGCAAGGGCGCTCGCTTGGCGGTTGTCTCACCGGCGAGCACGCCGCAACGTGCGCTGGTAGAGAAGGGCGCGGCTATGCTGCGCGAGCTGGGCTATGAGCCGGTGCTGTATCCGCATGTCTTCGGCGGCGGCCCGCTCTACTACGCTGGTACCGCCGCTGAGCGAGTCAACGATCTGCATGCAGCCTTTGCGGATAAGAGCATCGATGGCATCATTGCCGCGCGTGGCGGCTGGGGGACGGCAGAACTGCTGCCGCTGCTCGACACCGAACTGATTCGCGCCAATCCGAAGGTCTTTATTGGTTACAGCGATCACACCTCGCTACACACTTACTTCCAGACGCACTGCAACCTGAACACCTTCTATGCGCCGATGGTGGCAGCGGACTTCGCCCGCGAGAACGGTGTGGATTGGGCTAGTTGGAGCTCGGTCTTTGAAGGCGCATCTGGATGGAGTCTGACTCCTGCGGACGGTCTGCGCGTGCTGCGTCCAGGCAAAGCAACCGGAGTTCTTCGTGGCGGTTGTATCTCGATCCTTGCGCAGTCGCTGGGAACACCCTGGGCGGCGGAGACCGGCAACAGCATTCTCTTCCTGGAAGACATCGGCACCAAGCCTTACCAGTGGGACCGTATTCTGCTGCATCTGCGCTGGGCAGGCCGACTGGATACGGTGCAGGGTATTGTCTTCGGAGACATGAAGCAGTGCGTCATTCCGGAAGATATGCAACTGCTCGAAGACGCCATCCAGCACTCGCTACGTGACTTCGCCGGACCGGTCGCGATCGGGCTGCGCTCGGGCCACGTCTCGGAACCGAATATCAGTCTGCCGCTGGGCGTGTCGTGTATGCTCGACTGCTCCAGCGAGCCTCAACTCAACTTTCTCGAAAGCGCTGTCGTCTAGATGCAGGGACTCAAACACATCCATCTCATCGGCATCTGTGGTACGGCGATGGCTTCACTGGCCGGCATGCTGCAGGCACAGGGACACAAGGTCACGGGCTCGGACGCGGCAGCATACCCACCGATGTCGGATCTTCTGGCATCGCTTGGTATTCCGATCTCCGAGCCTTATGCCGAGAAGAACCTGCAGCCTACGCCTGATCTTGTGGTCGTCGGCAATGCGATCTCGCGCGGCAATGTTGAGCTGGAGTATGTACTGGAGCATCGCCTGCCGTTTATCTCGATGGCAGCGCTGATCCATGATGAGTTTCTTCGCGGCCGTGATTCGCTTGTCGTTGCCGGGACCCACGGCAAGACGACGACGACCAGCATGCTGGCATGGATCTTCGAGATAGCCTCGCGCCGCAGGCCAGAGCTCTCACCCAGCTTTCTGATCGGTGGTGTCGCTGAAAACTTCGGCACGAGCTTTCGCGTTCGCGGCACTAAGCCCTTCATCCTCGAAGGCGACGAGTACGATACCGCTTTCTTCGATAAGGGGCCAAAGTTCCTGCACTACTTTCCGCAGGCGGCGATCCTGACGCACGTCGAGTTCGATCACGCCGATATCTACGCGGATCTTGCCAGTGTGAAGACCGCGTTCAAGCGGTTCGTGAACCTGGTGCCACGCAATGGCGTCGTCGTTGCCTTTGACGGCAGCGCGAACGTCACCGAATGCGTTGCCCGCGCCTTCTGCCGCGTAGAGCGCTATGGACTGGCAGAGAGCTCCCATTGGCGGGTGACCAACCTCCGCCATGAGGGCGAAGGTTCACGCTGGTCGCTGCTTCGCGGCGGCGAGCCCTTTGCCGAGCTCTACCTGCCGATGGCGGGCGAACATAATGCCCTCAATGCAACTGCTGCCGCGGTACTGGCTGCGACACAAGGCATCGATGCCGCCAGCATCGTTGAGGCACTCGCCAGCTTCCGCTCCGTGAAGCGCCGGCTGGAGGTGATTGCCGAGACCCGTGGTGTCACCATCATTGATGACTTCGCGCATCACCCGACTGCGATCCGCGAGACTCTGCGTGCATTGCGCGCAAAGTATCCATCGCGGCGTCTGATCGCTGTTCTGGAGCCTCGTTCGAATACGCTGCGTCGCAACGTCTTTGAGAAAGAGCTTGTCGACTCGCTGGCGCTCGCGGATTCCGTCGTCATGGCTGCGGTCTTCAAGAGCGAGAGCATTCCGGTGGAAGAACGGCTGCACCCGGAGAGTGTCATTGCTGGTTTGAAGTCAGCTGGAAAGCCCGCGGAACTGCTACCGGATGTGGATGCGATCATCGCGAAGATCGTGAAGGAGATGCAGCAGGGCGACGTCGTCGCTATTCTGTCCAACGGTGGCTTCGGCGGTATCTATGAGAAGCTGCCTGCGGCCATCGAGGCAGTTGCTATTTGACGATGGCGTTATAGCCGTCCGAGAGCAGACGCTGACGCATCGCCTCCGCGTCCTTGCGGTTGGAGAACGGCCCAAGCTGCACGTGGATCAGGTGATCTGTCGGAGCCGAGGTCGTAAAGACGGCATAGCCGCGCCGCTTCAATGCGCTCAGCAGCACCTCAGCATCTTCCTGGTGCGAGACTGCGGCAACCTGCACGATGGCTGGTCCTTGAGACTGCGTCGTCGGCAGCGACACTGGCTGTACTGCCGGCACCTGGGGCTGAGCGACGGTGGCGGTAAGACGCGGTGCGGGTGCGGGCGCCGGTACGGCCTCCGGTGTGGGAGCCAACGTCTTTACAGGTTGAGATGGCTTCGGCGAGGTATCAGCATTCGCGATTGCAGCGGCAGGCTGCGGCTGTGCAGCGGTGTTGCCGGCGGCGTCGTAATACTGCTGCGTGCCTGTATTCGCGTTGGCGTCTGCCGCCTGCTTGGCCGAGAGATAACCAGGGACTGGCTGAATGGCAACCGCTCCGGGCGCCGGCTTGAAGTTACCGAAGTTGCTGCCGGTTTCACTCTGTTCAGCGGGCGTGGCAATCGCGGAGCGACGGCCGGCAGTATAGCCGAAGCCGAAGAACAGGGCACAAATTAAAGCGGCAGCAAAGAAAATGCCCAGCACCGAGCCGGTGCTGAGATGAATTTCGCGATCTTTCCGCGCGGGTTGCAGATCCAGGTCGTCGACCAAGGTGCTCATAACAGGGGATGGTATCCACCGGGCCACGGCGTCAGCCATAGCCTACAAACGCGATGATAGGCCAACTATCGCGCGGTGGATATCCCCCTAAAGTTACCTAGAAGTGTACGTAGAACCCGAAAGCAGGCTCGATGGTCGTGTTCTGCTTCTCGAGTTGCAGGTAGTTCGCTCCGAAGTCAGGCGCCTTATGAAAGGCCTGGCGGAACTGAACACGAATGCCAATGTTCGGTGTAAAGACCGGCATCTCGCCGCCGAATCCATAGTAGTAGGTGAGGCGCCACTGCGGCTGTAGACCAACACCGCCAAAGCGGGTCGGCTTGTAGTCGGTTGAGCCGGCTCCGGCTGAGGCAAATGTCTTGATCCCGGCAATCTCCGGCCCATGATAGACATACCCGCCAGTGAACTCGTTCGGTGTTGCCTGAACCGTTAAAATGCCAGAAGGGGTGGCCCCCAAGTAGGTCTGGGTTGAGCGGCTGTAGTTCCAGTTGAACTCAAATCCGACCGGGGGTTTTATGGTGTATCGAAGCTGCACCAGAGCGCCGAAAGTCGTGCTCACGCTCTGCGTGACCTTCTGGTTCAGATAGTTGGTTCCATTGACGCTGGAGTGGCTGACGTAAGCACCCTGAAGGGCGAAGTCCATGCGATCAATGTGCTTCGCCAGCCGCTTGGTGGTGGACGTCTGCGCGTATGCAGAAGTGGAGACGACGGAGGCGAGACCTAAACCTGCGAGCAGAAACGCGCGGCACAACTTCGACATGAACAGCGGTGACTCCTTACCGAAAAACGATGTTTCTAGTGTATCGTGAGGCGCTTGGTGCGGCGCGCCCGTAGTGCAACTGTGGCCAGATAGCTGGTAGTCACACCCAGAATCCCGCTTAGCAGGAAGCCTGCGATCGGGTTCGGTTGCACCCACCTGTCGTAGAACCGTGCGATTCCGGCCGACATGCCGGCTACTCCTACGGCTGTAGCCAGCCACCGGACAGGAATCCACGCCTGTAGAACGCACAACGCAAAGCCTGCCGAGAGAAGTCCGGCCGAAGCCAGACGTACGGGAGGAGTGAGCAGTGCAGGCAGAGGCGCCAGCACCAGCAGAAGACCAAAGCAGCCGGGAACGATGCTGCCCGGCCGATTAGCCTCCGCATAGATCAGCAGCACGCCCGCGAAGATCGTAGCGAAGAGGATCGTCGGATGAGAAGCAAGCGCGATCGACATTTACGGTACCGGTTGGCCCCGGCTGATAATGGTCTGCTTCAACGCAATGGCGGCGGCGTTACTGGGCTCAATACGCATGGCATTGTTCACGTCGTTTGCCGCCTGGGGAAGCTGTCCGGCACCCAACTCGAGTCTGGCCAGCACCAGGTAGGCGGCGGCGTTGGGCTTCAGCTTGAGAGAGGCTTCGGCCTCGCTGCGGGCTTCAGCGGTGTTGCCGCTGCGCTCGCGTACCTGCGCCAGGCCGATGTGGGCTGCGGCTGAGGTTGCGTCCATCTGCAGCGCCGACTGAAACTCACGCTCGGCCTCCAGCACCAGACCCTGCTGGAGATAGTCCTGGCCCTGCTGCACCAGCGCCTCAGACTGCTTGGCAGGCGGCAAAGTTGCAGTCTGCATGGCTCGCATCTGTTCGAGCTCGAAGGCGGCCTGGCGGAAGCCGGACTCGGAGTAGGTCCGGCGGATACGCGGCAGGGCTTCGAAATCTACGGATGGATTGTCGATCTTCTGCAGCAGCAAGGGAGCTTCGGCATCAGCCGGTCTCAGGCTGATGGTCTTCTGCAACTCGGCCTTTGCTCCGGTGAGGTCGCGGCGCTGAAAGAGCGCCGTCGCAGTGTTGTAGTGATAGTCGGCATCCTTCGGGTCAGCCGTGGAGGCGCGCTGAAACAATGCTCCGGCGTCTTTCCCCTGGCGGCTGGCCGCGACGCCCTGGTTGTTTACGACTTCGGGGAGAGGCAGACGGCTGGCGACAAAACCGAATGCCGTCTCTGCGGCCGGATATTGGCCGGAGTTGAAGTTGGCCAGGCCGAGATAGAAGTTCGCCTCCAGCGCCAGGCGATTGCTCTGTGGCAGCTTGGACAGAGTAGCCGCAGCTTCTTCAAACTGTCCCTGCGCGTACTGCGCCTTGCCCAGTGCGAGGATGGCGGCCGCATAGTCCGGAGAAACCGAGACTGCGGTCTTCAGACGCTTTAAACGCTCTGAGGGCGTCTGTGCCGAGACGCCGCGGACATAGCTCTCAAAAGCTTCCAGCTTGTCATTGGCGCTCTGCGTCAGGAAGGTCTGCTCCGCGACAGGAAAGGACGGATCGACTTCCTTAACAATCTTCCAGGCGACCGCGTTT
>JAEKKE010000108.1 GCA_019510535.1 Acidobacteriota bacterium | reverse complement strand
ATATATCCAACGTCCCAGGCGGTACCAGAAAATGCACCAAACCGCAGGGTTGAGGAGGATTCGCCGGTAAGACTCTCCATAGGCACGATATCGCCCTAAATCTTCTTTGAACTCTGTGACCAATGCAGCATCCAGCTCGTTGAGGCAACGGACTGGCCCCCGCTTGTCTCCGAGCACGTCGCAGGCCATCCACCGAGCCTAGGGATCGGAAAATTTTTCCTGGTCAGGAATTAAATCTCCTGCAACTAGGTAAAAGAGAAACGAAAAATCAATGACTTAGGCGCTTGGCACCAGCGGTGACAGGATTGCAAGCCTTTGCACACGTTCACCAAGTCGGGCTCCATTCGACATATTTTTTTCACCTCACCTTTTTTCAGGGAGACGAGCGCGTGCTCAAGGAAATTTCTGTTTGTTTTAAAAGAACTACGCAGCATCAAACCGCATCTTGCGCCCGTTCTTTCGGGTTTCCCCTACTCCTCTTTAGTCTGACACTCCTCCTCCTGGGCACCAATGGGTGCGGTTGGGGTGGATCCAAGGTCAACGCAGCTTCAAATGCGTCAACGATTACGCTGAACGCCGGTCAATCAATCCAGATTCCGGCAACAACTACGTCAAACATCTCCTGGGCCGTCAATGGAACGGGGTGCTCCGATGGAAGTTGCGGCACCGTTACCCCGGGATCTGGATACATCAACTACACCGCGCCACAGGCGGTATCATCCCAACTCCACGCAACGATCAATGCCACTCTTCTCACGGCAAGCGACGCTGGGTCCATCGCAGTTACCGTTAATCCGGCGCTGACGGTGACGGCGAATCTGGATTCAGCCACAGTTGGCTCTTCCTACTCGGGTTCGTTGACAACTTCAGGAGGATCGAATCCGGTTCAATCATCGATCTCCTCTGGCAGTCTTCCGGAGGGCCTCTCCTTTGACCCGTCCACGAGCAAAATCACAGGCACCCCCACTGCTTCCGGCACATATACAGTCACGTTCAAAACGACCGACGCCAGTAACGCGCAGACGAACGTTATTACCCCAAAAACGATCCGTGTCGGCTCGACAGTATCTCCGATTACCATTACGTCCCGTTTTCTTCCACACGGTACGGTAGGCGCAGAGTATTCGACTCAGCTTTCCGCCTCCGGCGGCTCTTCCCCGTATAGCTGGGCTGCCTCCCCAGGCTCGCTTCCAACCGGTCTCACACTCGCTTCCACAGGCAGCATCAGTGGAGTGCCTGCCAATGCGGGCACATCCGAGGTTACAGTGACTGTCACGGACGCCAGTGGGGCATCGACATCCACTCCCCTTACACTTACCGTTGATGCATCCACATCGACGCTGACAGTCACAACGACATCATTGCCATCGGGCACTGTCGGTACGGCCTACACCGCGGCAATCAGCGCTGCGGGAGGAGTATCTCCTTATGCCTGCGCAGTTACATCCGGCAGCTTGCCCAGCGGCTTGTCGCTCTCGGGTTGCGCTATCAGCGGAACGCCCACTGCCGTCGCCGACTCTTCGCTGGTGTTCTCAGTCACTGATGCGGCCGGCACATCCGCTTCCAGCAAGAGCCTGGCGCTCACCATTGCGGACGCAGCCACGTTGGACATTACCTCGCCAGCCTCAGGGACCGTAGGTGTCGGCTACTCTGCATCCATCGGCGTTGCTGGTGGAAAGGGGCCATACACCTGCAATATGACCGACGGCACACTGCCCGACGGCATCCTGCTCAACAATTGCACGCTTCAGGGCACTCCGACGATGGCTGGTGTCTACACGCTTGGTATCAGCGCAACGGATTCCTCCAAACCCACGGCTCAAGGAAAGAAGAAGATCTCCGTCGTGGTCCAGAGTGCTGCGACACAACTAACCATTACCTCGCCATCCTCAGCCACCGTCGGCCAGGCATACAACGGCACGATCGGCATCACCGGCGGAACTTCCCCCTATGCCTGCTCGATTGTCAGCGGAACACTTCCTTCTGGTTTGAGCATCAGCAACTGCACAATTACTGGAACCCCGTCAGTTGCAGGCAGCACAAGCCTCGTCGTGAAAGCGACGGATTCCAACCATCCTACGGACTCGGCAACCTCATCCATCACGCTGGCCGTCATCGCAGCACCGGCAACGCTGACTCTTTCTTCGCCACCATCAGGCACCACTGGAGCACTGTACAACGGCGCTATTGGCGTTGCAGGTGGAACAGCACCTTACTCCTGCTCGCTGGCGAGTGGAACGATTCCCAGCGGATTGACGCTGACCGGTTGCTCGCTGACCGGAACACCCACCACTGCCGGAAACTCGACCTTCTCAATCAAAGCAACTGACTCCAGCAGCCCGGCTAACTCTACAACTGGACCGGTCACACTCAATATCGCCGCAACTCCAGTAACGTTGGCCCTCACCGCGCCATCCTCTGGAAATGTTGGTGTCGCTTACAACGGAACCATCGGTGTCTCGGGGGGCACAGCTCCGTATACCTGCTCACTGGCTAGCGGAAGCATGCCCTCCGGACTTACGCTCAACAGCTGTGCCATCAGCGGAACACCACTTGTGGCTGGATCCTATAGCCTGTCCATCAAGGCAACGGACTCCGCTTCACCTACAAACACGACGACGGCAACGGTGCCCCTGAACATCATCGGTGCAGCATCTGTCACGCTTGCTATCAGCTCGCCCGTTTCCGCCACGGTAGGCACTGCTTACACCGGCGCGATTGGCATCTCCGGCGGCTCCGCACCGTACGCCTGCTCACTTGTAAGCGGATCGGTACCAGGGCTCACGCTCAACGGCTGCTCTCTCACCGGAATGCCGACCACCGCTGGAACTTACTCGCTCTCCGTCAAGGCAAACGACTCCAGCAGCCCCGCCAACTCAGCCACCAGCGCTGTCTCCGTCGCCGTCAAGGCTGCTGCCACCGCTTCTTTGGCGATTGCTTCTCCTTCAACGGCTGCTACGGTAGGAACCGCTTACACCGGCGCGATCGGTATCTCCGGTGGCTCCGCACCGTACACCTGCTCACTTGTAAGCGGATCGGTACCAGGGCTCACGCTCAGCGGCTGCTCTCTCACCGGAACGCCGACTACCGCTGGAACCTACTCGCTCTCCGTCAAGGCAACCGACTCCAGCAGCCCCGCACACTCGACGACCAGCGCTGTCTCCGTCGCCGTCAAGGCTGCGGCAATTTCCATGGCGATTACATCTCCCTCTGCAACCGCCACGGTAGGCACCGCTTACAACGGTGCGATTGGTATCTCCGGCGGTACAGCACCGTATACCTGCTCGCTCGTGAGCGGTTCCGCGCCAGGGCTAACGCTTAGTGGCTGCTCTCTCACCGGAACACCAACTACCGCTGGAATCTACTCGTTCTCCGTCAAGGCCACGGACTCCGGCAGCCCTGCGAACTCGACGACCGGCTCTATCTCGGTTACCGTGAAAGCCGCCGCCGCTGCTACATTGACGCTCACCTCGCCGACGACAGCGACGGTGGGTTCCGCCTACAACGGCACAATCGGTGTCTCCGGAGGAACCGCACCGTACACCTGCACCCTGAGCAGCGGCACAGTTCCTGCAGGTCTCACCCTGACTAACTGCTCGCTCTCCGGCACGCCAACAACTGCGGGCGTTTCCGCACTCACCATCAAAGCCACGGATTCCAGCTCTCCTGCTGCATCCACCACGGGCACGGTGGTCGTGACGGTCAATGCCGCTCCTTCCTCGGGATCGTCGGGAGGAGGACCGCACATCAATTACACCGATCTGAACGTTGGCAGCGGCACCGGTGGAGACAACGGAAACGGCGTCTACGTCCGCATCTTCGGCAGTAACTTTGGCTCAACTCAGGGCAGCAGTACCGTCACCCTTGGCGGACAGTTGGTCACGAATTGCAGCCTCTGCTCCTGGAGCGATACGACCATCATTGCGCAACTCGGCGGTGCGGCGACGACCGGCAATATTGTCGTCACCGTAAATGGCGCGGCCTCGAATGGCGTGCCCTTCACGGTCACATCGACAGATATTGTCTTTGTCTCTCCGAATGGGGCCGATACCAACACAGGCAGCTTCACCTCGCCCTTCAAGTCGTGGCGTGCAGCCTTCAACTCTGTCACTTCGTCAGACTCGATGACCCCGGTACGCAATACGGTCATCTATCTGCTTCCGGGCACGGATGTCAGCTTCGATGACGGCCGCGGATACAAGTCGGCGATCTCCACGGATATTGGCGGTTCCTCTCCGACCAGCCAGCTATCGATCGTG
Organism: Acidobacteriota bacterium; assembly: GCA_019510535.1. Lineage (GTDB taxonomy): Bacteria > Acidobacteriota > Terriglobia > Terriglobales > Acidobacteriaceae > Terriglobus. The sequence goes on along the minus strand of JAEKKE010000108.1, from coordinate 4,609 downwards.
GGTTATCCAGGCGGAACGGTGAACGTAGGCAGCTCTTCCATTACGTATGGCGTTCACGGATGGGGTAAGTACGTCACTATCGCAAACCTCAATATCGTAGGCCAAAGCTCGGCGATCGATGCTGAAGCTGGAAATGCCCGCATCATCAATAACAGCCTCTCCTGCCCTGCGCCGCCCTCCGGCCTGGGCGGAACGGCATGCCTCCTTGGAGAAACCACCGACCCATCCGAAACCTGGGCCGTCCACGGCAACAATGTGCACGACACCGGTGGCAACGTCGACAAGACCTATCACGCCGTCTACTTCTCGAGTAACGTCAATCACGCCGACATGGGCTGGAATAATGTCGGCCAGAACTTCAAGGGATACTGCCGCGGCATCATGTTCCACGCCACCCTCGGCAGCAACCAGTACGACCTGCATATTCACGACAATGTCGTGACCAACTCCTATTGCGACGGCATTGCACTTGCCTCTGTAAACCCGTCGCAGGGAACGGTTGAAATCTATAACAACGTCGTGGCACATGTTGCGCTCGCTTCCAATCCGTATGGAGTTGCCAATGAGGCCGGCATCGCCATCAACACTGACCCTGCTTCAGGCACAAGCAGCGGTAACGTTGAGGTCTATAACAACACCGTGGTCGATGCAGGAGCTTACTCAACTGGAAACCAGAACGGTTGCTTTGGTGTAGTGAGCAGCGGAGCCGGACTACACATGACGAACAACATCTGTTCACAGCCATCTGGTTCACAACCCTATGTCGAAAGTGGATCGACGAATGTCAGCGGCTCCCATAACCTGTGGTACGGTGCGGGTGCGGCTCCATCCTGGGATTCATCGCCGGTAAGCTCGAACCCGCTCTTCGTCTCAACCAGCAACTTCGCGCTGCAGTCACAGTCGCCCGCCAAGTCGACTGGAACTACAGGCACAACCTCCACCATCGACATCGTAGGCGCCTCTCGAGGCTCTACCCCGTCGATGGGAGCCTACCAATAAAATCCTCTCTGCACCGGGGAGCGCGAAGTCTGCGCTCCCCGTTTTCTTTCAGACAGCGCCCCGCCCCACCAGGACCACTTTCACCGTCTCCAGCGCAATTGCACAATCGAGCCACAGTGAAAGATGTTTTACATAAAACAAGTCATACTCAAGCTTGCGTTTTGATTCTTCGATCGTGGAACCGTAGTGGTACCGCACTTGCGCCCAGCCGGTCAGTCCAGGAGGAACCGAATGGCGATGTTTGTAGAACGGCACATGCTGCTCGAGTACTTCACATAGATGAGGCTGCTCAGGTCTTGGCCCAATCAGGCTCATTTCGCCGCGCAATACATTGACGAGCTGCGGCAACTCATCGATACGATATTTCCTCAGATGCTTCCCAAGCCGCGTAATGCGGTGTGTCTCATTCCCCGCCCATCCGGTCTTCTGGACCGAGGTTACCGGTGACATCGTTCTGAACTTCAGAATGCTGAACGGCTTTCCAAACAGCCCGATTCGCTGCTGCCGATAAAACACCGGGCCGTCCTGCTGCAGGTAGATCACAAACGCAACGATAAGAACGACCGGACTGGTAACGACCAATAGCATTCCGGCGACTAGAAGGTCGAAGATCCGTTTCGCAAACCGCTTCCCTATTCGATTACTGTAGCGGTCTGAGAAGATACATTGTTCCGCGCTCAGGTGATCGACGTGGACTCTTCCGGTCGCCTTCTCAAAGAAGGCCTGAGCGTCCTCGATCTCCATGCCGGCCATCCTGCAACTCAGCAAGGTTTCCAGGTTGTCGTCAGACTGCGCCTTCACGTTGGTCACGATGATGCGTTCGAAGCCTTCGCCTGCCCATTTCTCCCCTTGAAGCACCTTCGTCAGCATGGCAGGAGGCGTAATTTCGGCTACCTCCATATTCCATTCCGGACTTGAAAGAACAATCGCCTGTAACTCCGCGGCCTCATCGCCGGCCCCAACCACAAGAACTCGCTGCCGGTTGCGAGGCAGGGCGAGCCTTCTGGAGACCAGCGTCACGACCGCAAGAAAGCTGGCGAACAGCAACACCTTTGACAGCACGGGAGTCAGCCACGGCAGAAGAAATACTCCCGCTGCCAGCAGCAGGAACAAGAGAGCAAAGGCACGCAGAACCTGCACAATCGTAGTTCTGGGAATTCGAACCGTCTGCAGGTTATAGAGATCGTGATAGTAGAAGATAACCTGACAGACAATCCCTACCAGCATCAGCCGCAGCAGGCCAAGCAGAACCGAACCGATGGGCTTGTTGCTCGCTCCCGCGACCAGCGGCAGGATAAAGAGCAGCGGCGCCACAATCACCAGAACGACAAAGTCCAGCGAGAGGAGTAGCGCCGCCCTAGGAGGCAATGCTTTTCCACAAATCTTCATAATCAGCTCACCCGTGCCAGGGTCACCTTGGTTCGCATCTCGGGTTTTGCCATGACCTGCTTCAACGCTCCACCCACGTAGTGGATCTCTTCAGGAAGCAGGTGGGGATAAATCGGTAGTGAGAGCACCTCCCCAGCAGCCTTCTCCGCCTCGGGTAACCGGCCCTTTTTATATCCAAGGTGCTCGTACATAGGCTGCAGGTGCAGCGGAATGGGGTAATGAACCGCTGTTTCTACCCCTAACTGGCGTAGTTCGTTCTGCACGGCTTCGCGATTCGGGACCCGGATCGTATATTGATGAAACACATGCGTCCGACCGGCGACAGTCTCCGGAAGGATTACCTCATCGATATCCCGTAACACTTGGGTGTAGAGAGCTGCCCGTTCACGCCGTTGCTCATTCCATCGATTGAGATGTGGAAGCTTGACCCGCAGGATCGCCGCCTGAATCTCATCGAGGCGGCTATTCCACCCAAGAAATTCACTCTTATATTTCTTCGCGCTGCCGTGAGCACGCGCCATTCGCAGATATGCGGCTTGTTCGGCGCTCTTGGTCACGATCATGCCGCCGTCTCCGTATGCGCCGAGGTTCTTACTGGGGAAGAAAGACAGGCATCCGAAATCGCCAAACGAGCAGACCGCATCTCCGGCATATTTGGCGCCGAGTGCTTGTGCCGTGTCCCCAATAAAGACAAGATTGTGTGCACGCGCAAACTTCGCAATCTCGAAGATATCCGCCGCTTGTCCATAGAGGTGCACGGCAATAATCGCTTTTGTCGCCGGACCTACCAGTGCTTCAAGCCCCTTCACGTCCATGGTGTAGGTGACTGGATCAATGTCGGCAAAGACCGGAGTCGCTCCCAGCAAACTCACGGTGTCCGCCGTGGCAACAAAGGTAAAAGCCGGAACAATTACCTCGTCTCCGGGGCCAACTCCGGCGGCCTTCATGGCCAGGAGCAGCGCATCGGTTCCCGAGGCGACACCTACCGCGTGCCCCACCTGGCAATAGTTCGCCACCTCCGACTCAAGAGCGGCAACCTCAGGCCCGAGGATGAAGTGCTGCTTTTCCAGTACGTTTTCAATGGCTCTGTCGATCTCTTCGCGAAGTGACGCGTATTGGCGCTCCAGATTAAGCATTTGAATCTTCTGCATTGACTCTTCTCCCCGTGGATCCGGCGGCCTTATGAGGCACAGGTCACCCTCATCCGGCTTCTCTGCACGCCGGAAGCCAGAACCTGAGCTTGCCTCAAAGTGGCGACTATGCACGGATTACGGGCAGGACATGGGGATTTGCAGGGGCCTGCAAGCTCCCACTGCGATGCAACCGTTTGCACACTTTTACAAAAGTGCTGCCCGTGGATTATTCGCTACCGGGTCTCGCAAGTCCTTTCGCTCTTTACGCATCCGTACGCCAGTTGCGGAAATTGTGAACTTAGAGGAGCGTCGTTGGACCGGCCCGCGATGGTCTTTGAAATGCACCTACCGTCACGATTCTCAGAATGGCCTAGGAGTGGGCAGGATGGCACGTTATCTCATCACTGGTGTAGCAGGGTTTATCGGATCTTCCCTCGCGCATGAACTTTTACAACAAGGGCACGAGGTGATCGGCGTAGATAACCTTACTGCCGGTGACGTTCACAATCTTGATGGCATTATCCGGGACCTGGATTTCCGCGTCATGGATGTGAACGAAACCAGCCGCCTGCGCGAGTGCTGCCGTGGTGTAGACTTCGTTCTTCACCAGGCAGCACTCGCATCCGTTCCGCGCTCTGTCCGCGACCCTCTCTCGACGCACGTTGCCAATGTCGATGGAACGCTGAGTGTCCTCCTGGCCGCACGGGACGCAGGAGTTTCCCGCGTGGTTTATGCCGCATCGTCCTCCGCATACGGCAATAAGTCGTCGCAGCCGAAACATGAGGAGATGTTGCCGGATCCTCTCTCTCCGTATGCGGCACAGAAACTCGCAGGCGAGTACTACGTCCGTAGTTTCTGGCATGTCTATGGACTTGAGGGCGTATGCCTGCGCTACTTCAATGTCTTCGGTCCCAGGCAGAGTTCTGATTCTCCCTACTCCGGTGTTATCGCGAAGTTTGCTTCTGAGATGCTCAAAGGCGAATCCCCCCTGATCTTTGGCGACGGCAATCAGAGCCGGGACTTCACCTCCATCGACAATGTCGTCTCTGCGAATCTCCTGGCCTGCACTACTCCTGCCGCCGAGGTCT
>JAEKKE010000501.1 GCA_019510535.1 Acidobacteriota bacterium | reverse complement strand
ACCGGCCCCGGCCGAGTATGGCTGCAGACGCTGCCGCTTCCACGTCTGGCGCATGCGCTGCAGGAGTACATCACGGTAGAGCGTGCGCGGGAAAGCGGCGAAGCCGGTGCGATTGGAGCGATTGTCGGTTCGGTGCTGAGGGATCGTTTTTAGGGTGGATGCGACCTATGCTGCGGGTATCCCATCCATCACTATTCACCCCAACGAACGAAGTTCGCCGGGACCCGATACGCGTTGGGGTGGGGTATCGCGCAAAGCGCGCTCTGTCGCTTAGAGCAGGGGCCCTTTTTGTCATTTCCTAGCGTCAGCGTAATGTCCGCCCGCGTCAGCAGGCAGTCCCGCATCTTCCCGCCCGCGCGTCAGCCGAGTGCGGCGCCGCGGCAGCGGGCTTCATCGTAAACGCAACGCTCGTAACGCGGCCCGGAATGGATAAGGAATGCAGTGCGACACGTTTCGCGCGTCGTAACAGACACTCCTTAACATGTGCCAGCGAGAGAGACGCGTTTCGCCACGATGAGAATAGCAGCCGGCCAAAATACGATGCATGCAGCCATAGGCTCGCTTTCTGAGAAGCTGGATCGAAGGATCGGGAGAGGGAAATATTTTCTCTAGCGTCAGCCGCATGTCCTTCTCCCGCATGGCGACATTCAAATGTTTCCCCTCGCCATGCTGCCGATAGCGGACGAGAGGCTCAGGAACCAAACCGAGGCGATAACGCAGCGCGACGCGGTAGCAGAACTCTCCGTCTTCGCAGGTGGAAAGCCGCGAATCGAATCCTCCGATTTCCTCGGCTACGTGCCTGCGAACCATCAGGCTGCTTCCGACCGCGATAAGCCCCTGACCGGTCGCCAGCAACTCCCGTGCGACCCAACCTTCGAGGCCGGCAAGCTCAACGGAGAGGGTCTTTCCCGCCGCGTCGAAGCGCTCTGCGCCGCAGTGAACCATCCCAAGCTCGGGATCGGCCTCGAAGAGCGTGATCTGTTTGGCGATCTTCTCCGGCAGCCAGAGATCGTCTGAATCAAGGAAGGCGAGATACGCGCCGCGTGCCACCGCCATTCCGGCATTTCTGGCAGCCGCCGCGCCCGCGTTGTTCTGGCGGACCGTGATGATCCGATTGCCAAATCCGGCGAGAATCTGCTGCGTGTCGTCCGTCGATCCGTCGTCGACAACGATGATCTCCAGTCCATGATATGTCTGGGCCAGGACGCTGTTGATCGCCTCGCGGATGAAGCGACCATAGTTATAGGTCGGAATAATTACCGAGACGGTTTTCAAAATGGAATTCCGGGAAACAATACGCAATTTTCCTAGCGCCGGACAAACCGCGCCTAGTCAGGGATAGGCTATCGCATCCAGCAGCGTCTTGAAATCCGCCGAAGCCGCCTTGAAGACATTCGCGCCCGCCCGAAAGGCCAGCGAGGCCGACATCTGATTGAGGACAGAGCAAGTCTACTGCGGTGACCAGGAAAGGAAGTCGGCTTTTAAATGTCATTCCCAAACAGCGATGCGGCGGCAGAAAGGGTGAAAACTGCACAAATGCCCTGCACAATATCTACACAGCCCAAAAGCGGTTATCTAATCCTTTCAAAAACAGTGATATCCGGAAGTCAACTTACACCTTCGGGATGACAAACAAAAGGTGTGCGACCCGCCCGGGACGTGAGATCCCAGAATCGAGGGTTGCGTTTGGTGGGTCCGCTCAGTAAGACTCAGGGGATAGCTCAAGCGCTCTACCTGAAAGGCCCTTCATCCCTGATGCGACCGAACGCCCTGCTGCACCCTGCTTTGTCTTTGCTTCTCACAGCTACACTGGTGGCGCAGAGTGCGCCGCCACCGCTGGCAGGCACATCGTTGCCTCCGGCTTCAGCGATGCCGTTGTCCTATGACCGCGGCTCGGCCGCCGTCTGGCAGGGGCTGCAGAAGCTCAGAACTCGCGCCAGCCTGCTGACCATTAACGCCCATCCCGATGATGAGGATGGCGCCATGATGGCTTATGAGGCGCGCGGCAAGGGAGTCGATGCCTCACTCTTTGTGCTGACGCGTGGCGAGGGTGGCCAGAATGTGATGTCTGGCGACTATTGGGATCAGCTTGGCCTTGTGCGAACACAGGAGCTTCTGGCCAGCACCGGATACGAGGGCATTCATCTTTACTTCGGGCGCTTCGCCGACTACGGATTCTCTAAGACGCTGGAAGAGGCGCATAAGCAATGGGGCCACGAGACCGTGTTGCGCGATGCTGTCCGCATCGTACGTATCCTGCGGCCGATGGTGGTCACGTCGAGCTTCAACGGGAACTTCGCCGACGGTCATGGACAGCACCAGGTCTCCGGAGAGATGGCGCAGGAGGTCTTCAACGCCGCCGCCGATCCCAACATGTTCCCCGAGCAGATCAAGGAAGGCCTTCTGCCCTGGA
>JAEKKE010000107.1 GCA_019510535.1 Acidobacteriota bacterium | reverse complement strand
GGCATTGCTGGCTATCATTGCGCTGTTAGCCGCGCTTGGCCCCGCGCGGCGAGCATCGCGCATTGATCCTATCCGTGCGTTGCGACATGAATGAGGCCGGCATTCGTTGCTGTACATCATTGCCTTTGCATTGTGCTTAGCTGAGCTCCTGAGCGAGTCCGATGAGAATCCCTTCAGGCCCGCGGATGTAGCAGAGCCGATACGAGTCCTGATACCGAACGACTTCGCCTACAAGCTGCGCGCCGCGATTGCGAAGCCTTTCAAGCGTCTCGTCGATGTCATCTACAGCGAACATGACGCGGAGGTAGCCTAGAGCGTTCACCGGGGCGTTGCGGTGATCCGCGACTACGGCCGGGTGACACGTCCTGCCCATTCGCCTTCGATCGTAGCCCGGCCTTCGAGCTCGAGCCCGAGCTCTTGAAAGAAATCAATGCTCCCGTCGAGGTCATCGACCACGATTCCTACATTGTCCATCCGTTTGAGTGCCATGTGCCGAGTCTAAGCCCGAACAGGTTGACCGGAGCCCCTACTGCCTTTCGGCCACCGCCGTATCGCTGTTTGGCGCTTTCGGTTGCAGCACCACACCTTCGTACGTCGTTGCTCCTGCAAGCCGTTCGCCGACAGGACGTACTTGCTTTACCGACCATCCGGCATCCCAGCTCGTCACCGTCATCGCCTTTGTGTTTACTGCATAGACCTTGGTCTCCGGATCTCCTGGCGTTACCAGCACACGGCCACCGGCCCGATCGAAGTACAGGCCGCTCGCGCTGGTCAGATACAGGTTCTTATGGATCTTCCACGTAGCGCCGTCGTCCTCCGAATAAAACAACCCGCCTCTGCCGGCAATCCATACGCGCCCCATGTCATCCACGGCTGTGGCCCAGGTTTCGGCCAAACCTGACGGCAGCGTCATCGTACGGAAGCTCACTCCTCCATCCACGGACAGCAGAAGTTTGTCCCCACCCGCCGCCAGGACCCGCGTTCCGGTTGAGGCAACACTGCGAAGCGGCACGCCCGCTGCCGTTCGAATGTGATTCCAGTGCCGTCCCTCATCCTGCGACACGACTACCCCATCGGCCAAAGTCGCAAAAACAGAACTGCCCGCCACACTCATCGAATCCACACGCGCCGTCGTCTCCACCGCGGGCTTCGGCCGCGGCTGACGGGCCTTGATCGTGATCATGCGTTTGCCGCGCTTAACCTGCCTGTCCGGAACCGGTTCGGGCTGTAGAGGAGAAACCATTCCGGATGGTTTCCACACCTCGCCCTCTATCCGGTAGAGTCCATGTACCGTTCCGGCGAGCAGGGTTCCATTCGACGTCTGTGACAGCGACAATACATCGGCGCCCTTCAGCCCTTCGCTCTTCTGCTTCCAGTGTTCCCCGCCGTCTTCGCTCACGAACACGCCGCCCGCGGCCTTGTCATTCAAGACGCCCACATACAGCCACTGCGGATGGGCTTCATCGGTCAGCATTGCTGTTACCTGACGCGCTGAGAATCCTTGGTTTGACTGTGTAAAGCTCTTGCCGCCATCGTTGGACAGCAGAACCCCATTCCGGTCCGTAGCCAGCAGAACATGATTGCTGTCCGACGCATCCACGGCAATATCGTTCACGATCCAGGCCGGGTCTCCATTGCGGGTAAACGTCTGTCCTGCATCCCCTGTGCGCCATATCCCCTCGGTCGTTCCGGCAAACACCACGTTCGGCTGCTTTGGATCCTCTATCAGCACACGAGTCCTTCGGGCCGTCGAAGGAATACCCTTCACCTTCGTATAGCTCACTCCCTTGTCTGTGCTGCGATAGATTCCGGAGCAAGCAGAGAGATAGACATTCTGCGCATTCGCCTGATCCACGATGATGGAAAAGACATCCGAGTCATCCACGATGCCCTTGGTCATCTGCGTCCAGTTCGCTCCTCCATCGACGGTCTTCCACGGCAGATGCCAGGTACCGGCATAGATCGTCTTCGGGTCAGTGGGATCAATCGCAATCGACTCCACCTCATGGATCTCTTTGTTCTCTACCGGCTAGATACGTTTCCACGTCTCGCCGCCATCTTCCGATCGATACACCCCATCCAGAGCGCCTGCGACCAGTACCTTCGCGTCCGAAGGAGCCGCGCTCAATGCCCGCACCGAATGCCCCTTCATCGCTGCGTTCGCCGTGAAGGTACGGCCGGCATCATGCGAAACATACACACCACCATCGGTGTTGCCCAACACCCATGCACCCACTACCAGATGCCTGGGGTCACTCTTGTCCACCACCATGTTGTCCAAAGCCAGGTCATTTCGATTTTCAATCTGTGCCAGCCGGACCCAGCTCCTGCCCCCGTCCCGGGACTCATACACCGTTCCCAGCAGGGTTCCAAGGTAGACATGGTTGTGGTCCGAAGGATCCTGCGCAAACGAACGCGCATCCCCTCCGCCCGGGCCATATGGTGTCCACTGTGCGGTATTTTGTGCCAATGAAGAACAGCAAACTCCCATCGCTAATACAGCACCCAGATAATAAGAAGAGCCGTTCATAAGTACTCCTAAGTAGTGACTCCCAAAACAACTTAGGATTTCAGACGGCTCTGTATCATTTTCTCGTTGTACACCATACTTTTATGCTGCAAAGGCAACCTTTATGGCAGGCAACCTTCCAGGTTTGTGCGCTTACTCACAAGCGGAGTTTTGTTTTGTTTGTTTATAACTAGTAGTGTGATGAATCTTAAGTTCATGACATAAATCATGAAGAGCTCTGCCATCCGAAAGCATTGAAAAAGCAGGTCCTTCACTAATCACCCCAGCGAACAAGTTCGCTGGGGACCCCGAAGGTTCAGGATGACAGCATTTTTGATACAAACTTTCGACTCAGGATGCTAGGGCCCGATAATACGAGAACCAGTCTTGCGACTCATACAATGAGCACAGGGTGAACTTGTGCGCGTTTTCGTCACAGGAGCGACGGGTTTTATCGGCTTCGCAATCGCTACGGAATTAGTCGATGGGGGACATCGCTTATTAAGACTTACCCTCTCCGCAGCCGGAGCAAAGTTATTGGCTGCAGCGGGTGTCGAGACACACCGGGGCGATCTGGAAGATCAGGAAAGCCTTCGCCTTGGAGCATCGATGTGCGATGGTGTGATTCATACAGCCTTTGTCCACGACTTCACAAACTGGACGTCCAGCTGCGAAATTGATCGCAGAGCGATCGAGGCCCTTGGCTCCGGACTCGCCGGCTCGAATCGTCCCCTGGTCGTTGCCTCTGGCACCGGAGTTGCCCGCACTGCGGGTCAGCTCGCAACGGAAGAGGATCCGCAATCCATCTCCGCCGGTATTCCCCGCATCGCGTCGGAAGAAGCAGTACAAGCCGTAACATCACTGGGTGTGCAAGCCTCGGTGGTTCGCCTCCCTCCAGTCGTCCATGGCGAAGGAGACAACGGATTCATTCCAAAGCTGATTGCGATCGCCCGGCAACGCGGCGTTTCAGCGTATGTGGGAGATGGGCTCAACCGCTGGCCTGCAGTCCATCGACTCGATGCTGCGCATCTCTTCCGGCTGGCGCTGGAGAGTGGGACAGCCGGAACTACATACAACGGGGTCGCAGAGGAAGGAGTGCCGGTACGTGCGATTGCTGAGGTGATCGGCCGGCGGCTGCGATTGCCCATCGTCAGCAAATCTGTTGACGAATCGGTGGAACATTTCGGTTTTCTCGGTCACGCGTTGAGTCTCGATATCCCCGCTTCCAGTACAGCCACGCAGAGATTATTGGGATGGCATCCGAGTCAGCCTGGCCTTATTTCGGATCTCGATCACGTGCGCTATTTCGAAGCTTGACGCTCATCGCGGGGAGCGAAAATCGAGCATTTTTCCTGTTGCTGGGTATCCCGAGAGGGTGCGCAGCGGCGTTTTCATTGAAGAAAACGCCCCTAGATGCAAGCCCTGCACTACTGCAAAAATGCTCTAGCCTTCTCGTGGAGTCCATAACGCGCAAAAATCGCCGGGGCTCTACAACATAAGATCGCTGAGTCGTTTCGGTGGCTGAACGTAGTCACTCTACTTTTATGAATCCTGGCCCGGCACATGACATCAATTAGATGGTTGTCGAAATACTTTCACAACATTCGACACGGAGGGTTTATGGGAAAGCTATCGAATAAGGTTGCCGTCGTTACCGGAGCAAGCAAAGGAATTGGTGCTGCCATTGCAAAACAGCTCGCGAAAGACGGCGCCAGCGTCGTTGTCAACTACGCATCGTCGAAAGAAGGTGCGGATAAGGTAGTCGCCGAGATCAAGGCTGCCGGCGGAAATGCCGTCGCCATCGGCGGCTCGGTTGCGGACAATGATCAGACCGTAACGCTCTTTGAAGAAGCGAAAAAGGCGTATGGCAAAGTCGATATTCTTATCAACAACGCCGGTGTTTATTCGTTCGTCCCCCTTGAAGACATCACCGCAGAAGAGTACGCCCGCCAGTACAACACCAACGTTCTTGGCCTTCTGCAGGCCACGCGTGAGGCGGTTAAGCACTTCCCGGCCGAGGGCGGCAGCGTAGTGAACATCAGCTCGATCGCCAGCACCTTCGCACCACCGACGACCAGCATCTACAGCGGAACCAAGGGGGCGGTCGACACCATCACCAAGGTGCTCGCGAAGGAGCTCGCGCCGAAGAAGATCCGTGTCAACGCCATCAACCCCGGGTATGTCGTCACGGAAGGAACCGAGAAGGTCGGAGTTACCGGCTCCCCGCAGGAAGAGTTCTTCATCTCCATCACCCCGCTCGGACGTGCCGGTCAGCCGGAGGACATCGCCCTTCCGACTTCCTTCCTTGTCTCTGAAGATGCCCGCTGGATCACCGGCGAAATCATCAAGGTTGGCGGCGGCGCAGGGATCTAATCTACCTGCCCTTACCCTCACTAGGGGTCTTGGGCTGCGGTCGTTGATTAACCGCAGCCCACGCATTCTTCTGAGCTAGAGCATTTTTCCTGTAGGTGTAATGTAGAGCTTCGGCATCTATGGGCGTTTTCCGCAATGAAAACGCCGCTGCACGCCGCTTGCGGGATACCCGCAACAGGGAAAATGCTCTACTTCGCGACCGCTTTTAGATAGCGATAGAAGAATTCACACCCAGCGTCGAAATCCGAGACCTTGATCCGCTCATCTTTTCCGTGTGCGCGGTTCTCGTCGCGATCCATTCCCATGCCGGAGATGCCGTAACTCGGCATACCCGCGGCCATGGTGTAGATAGAGTCAGTCGCACCGAACTCCATCGACGGCACAATCACCAGCCCCGGCCACATTTGCTCGGCCACCTGCTTCAGCGGATCGAAGACTGCCGGTAGCGGTGGAGGAGGGGCTGCACTCGCGCGATTAGGAGCGGTATCGGTCACACTGCCTCCGTCGCTCTTATACGCAACCTTCACCGCGGCGTCTCCAATCACACGAACCAGTTCTTCGCGAACCTGCTCCTGCGTATGTCCAGGAAGGATGCGGCAGTTCACATTCGCCTGCACCTTGTTCGGCAAAGCATTGGGTGCATGACCTCCCTGGATCATCGTCGCCACACAGGTGGTGTGCAGCGCCGGATAGATCTCAGGATTCTCATTCAGCCGTTTCAACGCACTCGGGTCCGGAGGTGTCTTCAGGATAGCCATCCGGTCCGCACCAGGACGTCCGCCATCCAGCTTTGCCAACGCAGCAAACTGAGCTCGCGTAACCTCATTCAGTTCGAACGGAAACTGATACTTCTCCACCTTCGCAAGGGCCGCCACCAAACGATAGATCGCGTTCCCGGGCATTGGCTCCGAAGAGTGGCCTCCGGGAGAGGTGGCCGTCATGACATAGTCGGCATAGGTCTTCTCAGTCGCCTCAACATTCAGGGAGTATGGTTTGCCGTTCACGGTCGTCATGCCGCCGCCATCGGGATTGATGACGAACTCGGCCTGCATCTCTTCGGGATAATGCTGCATCAGCCAGCCCACGCCGTTCGAGGCGCCGCCTTCTTCATCCGCCGTCAGCGCCAGAATGATGTCGCGGCTGGGTACAAAGCCGTCGCGCTTCATGCGCAGAAATGCCTCGATGGCTGCGGCGTCTCCGTCTTTGACGTCATAGGTTCCGCGACCGTAGAAGTAGCCATCCTTCTCCGTAAAGACAAACGGATCGGTCGTCCAGTCGGAGCGGTTCGCCTCCACCACATCCAGGTGACAGATCACCAGCATCGGCTTCAGCGTCGATCCCGGCTTGCCGCGATAGCGCGCGACCATGTTCATCTTGCGGTCGTTGGGTCCAAGCAGCTTAAGGTCCGCGGCGGGAAAACCGGCGTCCAGCAGTCTCTGCCGCATGGCCTCCGCCGCCTTCGTCACACTGCCAACGGAATCCGTCGTGTTGATCTCGATCAATTGTTTGAAGATCGCCCGCGCCTCGGCCACCTCGGCATTTTCGGCGTTTCTGCCTGACTGCGCCGACATGCCAACCGTACCTACTAACCCCAGCACTATTCCTGCCGCCGCTATCTTCATCGTGCACCCCTCAGCATCATCGTATCTATCAGAATCATCGTAACCGTCAGGCGGGCATCCCTTCGCCGAAACACCTATACTCTTCCGTAGCGCATGCAAGCTGCCGTCCTCACCAACGTCACCAAACTCTATGGCCGCTTCGCCGCCCTGAAGAACCTCTCGGTCACGCTTGAGGCGGGCGCCGTCTATCTTGTTCTCGGCGAAAACGGAGCCGGTAAATCCACTCTGTTGCGTATGCTCGCCGGGCTCTCGCTGCCGACTCGCGGCGGACTAACTGTCCTTGACGGGCCGGCCAACAAGCAGCAACGCCGCGTCGCCTACATGAGCCATGCCACCATGCTCTACGACGAGCTGACCGCCATGGAAAATCTGACCTACTACTCAGGCCTGCGCAAGGGTTCAGGAGAGTGCGCGTGTACCGGCTCCCCCGAGATGGCGCTGCGAGCGGTCGGTCTCGATCCTCACCTTAATAAGCCCGTCAGCCAGTACTCACAGGGGATGCGGCAGCGGGTCTCGTTGGCGCGAGTTCTCTCCGCAGACCCTGAGATGCTCTTACTCGACGAGCCCTTCTCGAACCTGGATGTCCATTCCGTTGCCCAGATGCTCGACCTATTGAAAGACTTCCGCACCTGGCCGCTGCCCAACGGCCACACCCGCACCATCGTTCTCACGACCCACCAGGCGGAGCTGGCCATGCCACTGGCCGACTACGTCCTGCGTATCCAGGCCGGCGAGTTTGTCTCGATGGAGGCCACCCAGACGCAATGAGCTCTTCGCACGTGTCCCCCAAAAACGTATCCAAGACAAACGCTGCCAGAATCCTCGACCAGCTTGGCATCTCCTATGAGATCCGTACCTACGAGGTTGACCCCGACGACCTTACGGCCATCTCCGTCGCGAAGAAGATCGAGATGCCGATCGAGCAGGTCTACAAGACACTGCTCTCCCGCCTGCACTCCGGTGAATACGTCTTTGCGGTCGTGCCCGGCGATGCCGAGCTCGACCTGAAAAAGCTCGCAGCCGCAGCCGGCGAAAAGAAGGCCGAGCTGGCCTCGCTCAAAGACGTTGAACCGCTCACCGGCTACATCCGTGGTGGCGTCACTGTGATGGGCGCAAAGAAGGCCTTCCGTGCGTTCGCCGACGAGACCCTTGAGCTTTGGGACCGAATCTCCGTCTCCGCCGGCCAGCGCGGTATGCAGCTTCTGCTGTCTCCCGCAGACTACCTGCGCGCTTCCGGAGCCGAGATCGTCGACCTCACGAAAGCCCCGGTGCAGCAGGCATGAACTATCTCCGCACCGTCTGGCTGCACCTGGAAAAAGAGCTGCGCCTCGAGTTCCGCTCGCGCGATGCACTGATGGGCATGCTCTTCTTCACGCTGCTGATTGTCGTCGTCTTCTCGCTGGCCTTTGATCCCACCTCACAGCCGACGCTCGCCCGGCAGATCGCCGGTGGTCTGCTCTGGGTCGGCCTGCTATTTGCCTCCACCACGGCGCTGAATCAGTCCTGGTCGCGCGAGATGCGAAATGGGGTACTCGACGCCCAGCGGATGTCCCCTTCGCCACCATCTGCACTCTTCCTCGGAAAGGCCCTGGCGAACTTCCTGTTCGTCACGATCGTGGAAGTAATACTTGCACCTATCTTCTTTATCTTCTTCAATCTGCACATTTTAGGCCAAGCAAGCATGCTACTCGCCCTGCTTCCCCTCGGGACCTGGGCGATTGTGGTGAACGGCACCTTCTTTGCCGCTCTCGGCCTGCGCGCCCGCAGCCGGGAACTCCTTCTGCCGCTTATCCTCTTCCCCATAGCTCTCCCCGCCCTGCTGGCCATGATCTCCGCAGCCACGGGAATCCTGACAGGAGAGGCCGAGCCGCAGTCGGCCCTGCGCATTCTGGGCATCTACGACACGGTCTACACCACCGTCTCGCTATTGCTGTTTGAGACCATTCTGTCGGCGGAATAAGCGCTAGAGGATTAGGGCTCGCATATTGTGTCCGCTTAGCGCACACAATGTGGGCTGTCGCCCGAATGACGCAGGTCTGCGTTGATACACTGATGACACCGTGCAAGGCCTGAAAAAAGCATCCGGAATCGCACTCTTTCTCGCGACTCTTCTCATTCTGATCGTTGGCTTTCAGAAGGCGATGGTTGCCCCTGTCGATGCCCAGCAGGGAGAGGTCTACCGCATCTTCTACTACCACGTGCCGTCGGCCATCTCCGCGCTCTGCTTCCCGTATATAAACCTGATCGGCGCGCTCGGCTATCTCTACTTTCGCCGTAAGGACGAGATCAAGGCCGCGGCGTGGGATGCACTTGCTCTTGCTGGAGCCGAGATTACGACCGTCTACTGCACCATCGGCCTGGTCACCGGCTCTCTGTGGGGACGCGTCGCGTGGGGTATCTGGTGGACGTGGGATGAACGCCTGACCACCTTTCTTCTATTGTGGCTGCTTTACGTCAGCTACCTGCTGCTGCGCCGTTTCTCGCCTCCGGGGCAGACGTCTACGCTGGCATCTGTTCTCTCAGTCTTCGCAGCCGTGGATGTCCCGATCGTCTACTACTCCATTCGCTGGTTCCGCACCCAGCATCCCTCCCCCGTCTTCGGCGGAGGCGACGGTGCTGGTCTGGATAAGTCCATGTACCCAGCCTTCCTTTGGAACCTTGCCGGTTGGTTTCTCTGGGGCTGCGTCATGATCGGCTTCCGGCTCATTAGTGCCCGCCGGGAGCGTCTGGCGGAACTGCAGGAGGCTATCTAAGATGGCGCATCGTCACCTTGT
>JAEKKE010000500.1 GCA_019510535.1 Acidobacteriota bacterium | reverse complement strand
TTTGAGCGGTAGTAGCCGCGCTGCGGATCCGGTAGATGCACCACGGCGGTCAGTTTGCCGTTGGTGATGGTGACGCGCGGAGCATCCGGCGCGGCGTCGGCAGGGCACTGTCCAGAAGCAATGTGCATGGCGAGAAGGGGGGCGGCCAGGGCAAGCATCAGTGATTTCATCGTGCCCATGGTAGCGCGGCGAACAGTTGGAGTGTTTTCGCTGTGGGTGTAGCCCAGAGCTTCCTCATCACAGGGGCATTTTCCGCAATGAAAACGCCGATGCATAACCATTCCGGGATACCCGGCAACAGGGAAAACACTCTAGGATGACCTGATGAAGAGTCTTCTGGTTCGTTCGGCTGTGCTGATAGTGTGCCTTGGTGGAATTGCGGGAGCCCAATCTGTAGCCCAGTCTGCGGCTTTTCGCTCCGTTGATCCGATGATCGGCACCGGTCCTGACGGACATACCTTCCCCGGAGCAGTCGTGCCATTCGGCATGGTGCAGCTCAGCCCCGATACCGAGATCAAGCCCTTCAAACAGAGCTATAAGTGGGCCGCGGGGTATCGCTATGAAGACAGCTCGATCCTCGGCTTTAGCCACACGCATTTCTCGGGTGCAGGCCACTCCGACCTCGGCGACGTGCTGATTACTCCGGAGACCGGCGAGGTGAAGCTTGAGCCGGCTGACTATCGCTCGACCTTCCAGCACAAGAGTGAGACGGCCGAGCCCGGCTACTACGCCGTGACGCTCGATACCCCACAGGTGCGTGCAGAGCTGACCGCGACAACCCGCGTCGGTGTGCATCGCTATACCTTTCCAACGGACAAGCCGGCGCACCTGATCGTCGATCTGCGCTCCTCGATCTATAACTACGCGGGAAAGGTGATGTGGTCGCGGGTTCGCCTTCGCGAAGGAGGTCTTGTGACGGGGATGCGTGAGACGCGTGGTTGGGCTCCGGCGCGGCAGTTGTACTTTGCCATGCGGTTCTCGGCGCCGTTGACCGGGCATCTCTTTCGCAATGTGGAGCCGGTGCCGCAGGAATATCTCGGCTTCTCCGGCGTGCGCCGCGATGCGACCGATGTTCCATTCAAGGAGGGCCGCGGTCTGGTCGCTGCCTTCGACTTCGGACAGCTTGCTAGTCCTCTGGTAGTAGAGGTGGCGCTTTCGACGGTCAGCGAAGAGGGAGCGATCGCTAACCTGAATGCCGAAGTCAAGAGTTTCGACTTCGAGGGTGTCCGCGCACAGGCTCGTGCAGCCTGGGAGAAAGAGCTTGGCCGTGTGGAGTTCTCCGGAACGGAGGCGATGAAGAAGAACCTCTACACCGCGCTCTATCACGCACTGATGGCTCCCAGCACAGCGATGGATGTGGATGGCCGCTACCGCGGTCCGGATGAAGAGGTGCATCAGGCGAAGAACTGGGAGTTTGTCTCTTCGTTCTCGCTGTGGGATACCTATCGTGCCGAGCAGCCATTGATGACGCTGCTACAGCCGGAGGAGCGCACCAACAACGTTGTCCGCTCTCTGATTGCCTCGCAGCAGCAGAGCCCCTATGGCATTTTGCCTGTCTGGCAGTTTGCTGGGCTCGAGACCTGGTGCATGATCGGCTACCACGCCGTGCCGATCCTTGCCGATGCGTACAGGAAGGGCATTCGCGGATATGACGCTGAGGCGGCGCTGAACGCCATGGTCGCCAGCGCCCGTTATCGCCAGTATGAGGGAGTTGGCGAGTACATCGATCGCGGCTATGTGCCAGTCGATCACGATGACGAGTCTGCATCGGAGACCATGGAGTACGCCTTCGATGACTGGACCATCGCGCAGATGGCCCATGCGATGGGGAAGCGCGATATTGAGCAGGAGTTCACCAAGCGTGCGGCTTACTGGCGCAATGTGTTCGATACGAAGAGCGGTTTTGTCCGTCCACGGCTTGCTGACGGCAGCTTCCGCGAGCCCTTTGATCCAGCCAAAGCGGGCAATGGCAGCGGCTTTACCGAGGGCAATGCCTGGCAATACTCCTGGTATCAGCCGCAGGACGAAGCGGGCTTGATCCAGTTACTTGGCGGAGAGGACAAGTTGATCCAGAAACTGGATGCGATGTTCGACGCCAAGGTTGATCCCAAACAATATGCGGATGTCGAAGACATAGCCGGCATGATTGGGCAATACATTCACGGCAACGAACCCAGTCATCACCTGGCGTATCTCTACGCCTACGCTGGCGCGCCGTGGCGGACGCAGGAGCGGCTTAAGCAGATTATCGAGTCACAGTATCGTCCCGCTCCCGATGGCCTTGTCGGCAACGACGATCTTGGGCAGATGTCGGCGTGGCTCCTGTTTACATCGATGGGCTTTTATCCGGTGGCTCCGGGAAGCAATGAGTATGTCCTGGGCCGCCCGTTTGTTGATGAAACTACGCTGCACCT
>JAEKKE010000106.1 GCA_019510535.1 Acidobacteriota bacterium | reverse complement strand
AAAATGCTTTAAAAGTTGCTCACCTTCTTGGTTGGCAGCCGTACATTCTGTGGGACAATACACCAAAGCTATGCGTAAAACTCATCTCCTCGTACGAACGGCCTTGCTGATGGCTCTTGCCCTCGGCATGAACCTGCTTTCGTACGTGGACATCGCGCATGGCCGTCGCGCACCTCATAGTTCGCGCATCAGCTATTCTCACGTTCCGCCGCATGGATCGCACCGGCCTACGGGCCGCAGTGGACGCACGCTGCGTTTGGCAGCCGCCGATAATCATGCGCCGGAGGTGGCTGAGGCTACCGTCATCGCCAAGATGAAGCCGATCGATCCGGTGGTTGTAACGCCGGCCGTCGCTCTGCCGTATCAGGGCCCGATTCTTCAGCCCGAAATGATCTCCGAGCCCCTGGCTCAGGTCAATGAGATTGCCGCCGGTTCCGCTCCACGCGCGCCGGGCGGCTCTCGCGCACCCCCCATCGCTTAATTTCTCCTCGCAAAGCCCCTGTGTTTGTGTGCGCCTTCGTGTATCTGCACGCCGGCGTTCCCGCAAACGCACCCGCTTATTCGATGTGCACCATTTAGGAGATTGCAAGCGATGCAACGCCTTCTCGACGGGTATGCCCGTTTTAGAAACGAAGTTTTTCCGAATCATTCCTCGCTCTTTTCACAACTTGCCCGTGGGCAAAAGCCGGAGGTCTGCCTCATCACCTGCTCCGACTCGCGTGTCATGCCGGAGATGATTCTGCAGTGCGAGCCCGGCCAGATCTTCCCTATCCGTAATGCCGGTAACCTGGTGCCGCCTCCGGGAGAGTCGCACAGCGGCGTCACCGCGACGGTGGAATACGCCGTCAAGGCGCTGAAGGTGGCCGATATCGTGGTCTGCGGTCACACCGGCTGCGGCGCAATGAAGGAGTTCCTGGAGCGCAAGCACGTTGAGGAACTGCCTCTCGTGCATGCATGGCTTCGTCATGCCGGACCATCCGCCAAGTGGCTGCGCAGCCTGTTTGAAGAGGCGGGTGCGATTTCGCTTGAGAAGCAGACCGAGCTCCTCATCCAGGCCAACGTCATGACGCAGCTCAACCATCTGGCCCAGCAACCGGCAGTCGCTGAAGGTCTGGCGAACGGTACGGTTCGCCTGCATGGGTGGGTCTATGACATTGCAACCGGCGAGATCATCGCTCTCGACAACGAATCTGGCGCTTTCCTTCCTCTTACGGTCGGCGCCAATGACGAAAACCGTCGTATCGCATAAAGGAAATCATCATGAAGAACACAGTCTCGCAGCCGGCAAACGGCGCTCTGGTGAAAGACCTTTCAGCGTCGTTGGTTGTATTTCTCGTAGCCCTGCCGTTGTGCATGGGCATCGCTCTGGCATCCGGCGTTCCGCCGGCCCGCGGTCTTGTTACCGGCATCGTCGGCGGTATTATCGTCGGCTTGTTCTCCGGTTCGCCGCTGCAGGTCAGCGGCCCGGCTGCGGGACTGGCCGTCATCGTCTTTGAACTCATCCATGAGCACGGTATCTCCGCGCTCGGCCCCATCCTCATCCTCGCCGGAGCAATGCAGCTCACAGCAGGTCTGCTCAAGATGGGGCGCTGGTTCCGCGCCATCTCCCCTGAAGTGATTCACGGCATGCTCGCCGGCATCGGCGTGCTTATCGTGATTCAACAGTTCCATGTCGTTCTGGACCGCACACCGAAGTCCAATGGCCCGGCAAATATCCTCGCTATGGGCGAGGCCGTCTTCGGCGGCATCTTTCCGCTGAATGGCAGCAGGGAAGAAGCGGCGGCTCTGGTCGGCATCATCACGCTCGGTGTCATGCTGTTATGGGAGCGCTTCCGTCCCGCTAAGCTGCGACTGCTTCCCGGAGCGCTGCTTGGCATTGCTGCCGGAACTACCGTGGCACAGGTCTTCCATCTCGGCGTGAACCGCGTCAACGTCCCCTCAAACCTGAGCGATATGGTCAGCATCACCGGTCTGTCGACGATGGCATCGGTCAACTGGTTCGGCCTGATCGGCACGGCCGCGGCTCTCGCATTTATCGCTTCTGCAGAGACGTTGCTTTCGGCCGCTGCGGTCGACCAGATGCAGACACGTGTACGGGCCAATTATGACAAAGAGCTTGCTGCCCAGGGCGTCGGCAACATGCTCTGCGGTTTCCTCGGCGCTCTGCCGATGACAGGTGTCATCGTGCGTAGCTCCGCGAATGTGCAAGCCGGCGCTGAGACCCGCAAGTCCACCATCCTGCACGGCCTCTGGCTGCTGCTCTTCGTGCTGGCGATGCCTTTCGTCCTGCGGATGATTCCTACCGCCAGTCTTGCCGCTGTGCTGGTGCTTACGGGCATCAAGCTGGTGAAGCCGAAGGATGTGTTGCACCTTCGCCGCTTCGGCTGGGCTCCGGTTGGCATCTACCTGCTCTCCATGGGCACCATTGTGGCGACCAACCTGCTGACGGGTGTTCTGGTTGGCATCGGTCTCTCACTGCTGCGCGTACTCTGGAAGGTGACGCACCTTGAGACCCACGTGGAAGAGAAGGACGATATGACAGAGGTCCACTTCTCGGGTATTGGTACCTTCCTGGCGATTCCAAAGATTACCGCTGCGCTCGATCAGGTATCTCTAGACAAACCTGTGGTTGTCCATACACACTCTCTGCGGTATGTCGATCACGCGTGCATCGAGGTGATCGAAAGCTGGGTCGAGCGCCGCCAGGAGCGTGGGAATATCGTCCACTTAGAAGTTGAGATGCTGCATCGCCGCTACCATACGCCGGTCAGCCGCAGCGTCGCATAAAGTTTGCTCTTTGCTGTGTGCCGGTTCTGCCAGAGGACTGGCGCCATTCAAAGCAAAGAGCAGGGCCCGCCAACTTGGCGGGCCCTCTTTCTTTTCCTTGCTTGAGTTAGCCCAGCTCTTCCAGGCTATTCGCGCCGAACTTCACATACCACGGTGTTGCTGCCTGCAGCGCCTTGTTCACGTTGTTGATGTTCTCCACGCC
The DNA here is from genome assembly GCA_019510535.1 of Acidobacteriota bacterium. Lineage (GTDB taxonomy): Bacteria > Acidobacteriota > Terriglobia > Terriglobales > Acidobacteriaceae > Terriglobus. The sequence continues at coordinate 5,941 of JAEKKE010000106.1, read as the reverse complement.
GGTCGTGTTCAACCAGTCCTCGAAGGCCTTGGCGCCCTGCTTGGCGAAGATGGAAATGCCGTCGTACCAGGTGGCGCGGCCGCAGAGTACACCGTTGAACTTCGTGCCTGACTCGGCCGAAAGCTCCAGCGTCTCGATAAACACCGGATTGGTCACACCGGCTGACAGGTAGATGAAAGGCTTGTGCGTCATCGATTCCGCATCGCGGAAGTGCTGCAACGCCTCAGCGCGTGAGTATGCCTTCTCGCCCTTGAACGCCCGTGTGCCTTCCACGAAGGCCATCTCGACCGGAACCTCGACCTTCAGCACATCGACTCCATAGCGTTCCTTACCGAACTCCGCCATCGATCCGGAGACGACCTCGGGCTTCTTCTTCGCGTACCCCAGCGTCTTCTCGCCGCCGCCGTTCTCATCGTAGCCGACCGTCTCCAGGAAGAAGGGAATGTCGTGATAGCGGCACTCATCACCGATACGCTCCACCCAGGCATGCTTCAAGTCATTGACGGTGCTGTCTTCGAAGGGAGTGTAGTAGAGCAGGATCTTGATGCAGTCGGCTCCGGCCTCCTTCAGACGGCGGACGCTCCATATATCCAGAAGGTCCGGCAGTCTGCCTGGAGTATTGGCGTCATACCCGGTCTTCTCATAGGCCAGCAGCAGGCCAGCTTTATTGCGCTGCTTGGCTGCCGGAAGCCCGAACTCCGGATCCAGAAGGATGGCCGAGGCATGCTTCGTCAGCACCGAGGTGACGTGAACCTTGAACTCCTCCAGGTCGTGGGCAGTGGCGGCTCCCCCGCGCTCTTTGGCGATCGACTTCTGCAGTGATCCACGCTGATCCATCGCTGCGGCTGCGATGACGCCGCGCTTATCCGATACCGCCTTCAAACCTGCCAATTTGCCGGGTGTGGGCTTGGTCATAAGGTCTCCTGCTTGCCTGTTCCTTTGTGATCTGTTGGGTGTTCGAATGACGAGTCTTCGTCCTGCGGTGTAGACATTAAACGAGCCCGAAGACTCCTGTCGAATTCGTGTTTACCACTGTACAACAAACGTTCGATAATCGCGGAAAGATGCGATTATCGAACGGAGTCCCGCTGGAGCTCAAAAAGGTGTCGAATGCCGATCTCCGCAAAGTCCAGCATCGTGCCTAACTGTTCCCGGGTATAAGGATGGCGTTCTGCTGTCGCCTGGGTTTCCACCAGGCCGCCGCTTTCGGTCATGACGACATTCATATCCACTTCGGCCTGTGAGTCTTCTTCATAGCAGAGGTCGAGCAGCACATTGCCTTCGACGATGCCGACACTGGTGGCCGCGACCAGTTCGCGCATCGGGTTCTTCGGCAGCGTGCCTGCCTCCACCAGCTTGTTCAGCGCAATGGCAAGCGCAGCGCATGCACCGGTGATTGCCGCAGTCCTGGTTCCGCCATCGGCCTGCAGAACGTCGCAGTCCAGAATCACCGTCCGTTCGCCGAGTGCCGTCATATCGACGACCGAGCGCAACGACCGTCCGATCAGCCGCTGGATCTCATGGGTGCGTCCGCCGATCTTGCCCCTCTCGGCCTCGCGCGGGGTGCGTGTGAGGGTCGCCCGGGGCAGCATGCCATATTCAGCCGTTACCCATCCGCGCCCGGAGTTGCGCAGCCAGCCGGGAACACCATTCTCGATGGTAGCGTTGCACAGCACGCGGGTATGGCCCGCCTCAATCAGAACCGACCCCTCTGCCATGCCGACGAAACCGGGGGTAAGGGAAGTGACACGAAGCTGATCGGTCTTGCGATCGCCAGGACGGAGAAACGGAGTTGCCATGCAGCGATTGTAAAGAGCGTCGGACGATTCTCCGTTGAGAAGCCGCAGGCTGGACCATTTTGGGAGCGCCGCCGGACGGTTTCGCGGGCAGACTGCAAGAGATTCGGCCATATCAGCCTCGGTGCTTTCTTTTGCACACTTTTTTTATTTTGTTTTGAATCACTTACCAAATTGGTACAAGGAATGTGAAAATATCCATATTGCCGTGATATAAGCAAGCTCTCTGGAGGTGTCTGCCAATGCGGGCGATCTTGTTGAGCTGTTCCGCCAACCCTATCCAAATCCTCCGTCTTTTCTCCTCTCATGGAGGGCTGAGATGAGAGGTCAAGCGTCTATGCCAACTCCCGCCCCTCGTTGGAAAACAGCTCAACCCGCCGCTCGGACCATTGCACCGCCAAATGGCATGAACCTGCTAGTCGTTGATGATGACTCCGCCGTTCGCCACGCCTGTTGTGAAATCGGTAAGAGCGCCGGGTTCCAGATCTTTGCCTCGGGAACCATCGCCGAGAGTGAAGCGATTCTCAATGAACAGGCGATCGATATTGTCCTGCTCGACCTTCGCGTGCCCGGCGGCAGCAGTCTCGATCTCCTGGAACGTGCCCGCTCGGCGCATCCGGAGCTGGTCGTCATCCTGATGACTGCATTTGCCACGGTCGCTTCTGCCGTAGAGGCGATGCGCAACGGCGCATCAGACTATCTGACCAAGCCTTTTGCGCTGGAAGAACTGATGCAGGTTCTCGACCGCGCCAGGCGACGCCGGACCTTTGAGCTGGAAGCCCGCCGCCTGCGGGAGGGGACGGGCGAGTCGCGTTCTCTGTCGAGCCTGCTGATCGGCAATACCGCCGAGATGCAGCAGCTTTCGCGCATGATCACCAAGGTGGCGCAGTCGTCGCACCCCGTACTCATCCTGGGTGAGACCGGAACCGGCAAGGAGCTGGTTGCGCGGGCCGTCCATGAGGGTGGCGCTCACGCTGACCGTCCTTTTCTTGCCGTGGACTGCGGCGCCCTGGTGCCGAGCCTGATCGAGAGTGAACTCTTCGGCTACGTGAAAGGCGCCTTTACCGGCGCTGACAAGGCCAAGGATGGCCTGCTGGTGGCCGCGGACGATGGCACTGTCTTTCTGGACGAGATCGGCGACCTGCCTCTCGACATGCAGACGCGGCTTCTGCGCGCCCTTCAGGAAAAGGAAGTCCGTCCGATCGGTGCATCCGAGCCCGTGGCCGTGCACGCTCGTATCCTGGCTGCCACGAACCGCGACCTGCCGGCGATGGTCGAACAGGGAACCTTCCGCAAGGATCTCTATTTCCGGCTGAACGTCGTCAATCTGCGGGTTCCTCCGCTGCGCCAGCGCCGTGACGATATTCCGCTGCTCGCCGCCCACTTCCTGGAGCGCATGCGCCGCGAAGATGGGGTCGACTATGTCGTCTCCGACGAGGCGCTCCGTGTGATGCACGAGTATGACTGGCCAGGTAATGTGCGGGAGCTGGAGCACGCAATTGAGCGTGCCTGCGCTATCTCTTCCGGGCCTGTCCTCACCATGGCGGAACTGCCAACGCAGTTACAGGAGTACCGGGCCCAGACAGCGCGCGGCGGCTCAGTCATTGCGGCGGCGCCACCGGCCGAGCACGTAAGTGCTGCGACCTACCAGTCGCCCGGCATCGTCTCTATCGCAGAGCTTGAAAAGCAAGCCATTCTCAACACGATTCAACAACTTAACGGCGACAAATTGATGGCGGCGCGCTTGCTCGGTATCGGCAAGACGACACTCTATCGCAAGTTGAAAGAGTACGGCATCGAGCACATCTAAGGGAGAGATCGATGGAAGCAACGATTCTGCTGGTCAGTGCTTCGGCAAAGGCGGAAGGCTGCGCGTCGTTCCTGTCAAAACGCCTCAACGCGTCGATTGAGATTGTCGCCAACCGCCGGTCCGCTTTAGCGACTCTTCGCCGCAATGAGTTTCAGGTGGTGATGGTCGATGCCGATCTGGCGATGCAGTATCCAGACGGCGCCGATCTCTTCTGGCAGCACTCCGGCCTGGCCCTGCCGATCCTGTTCCGTATGCCGGCGGAAGACTGCTCCGTGCTGCTCCGCGAGGTTCGTGCCGGGCTGGCACGTCGCGAACGGGAGCAGCAGCTCGCACGTCGCGCCGTCACCGCAGCGCTCGAGGCTGAGCTGAAGTCATCGGTGACCGGTATCTTGCTGGAATCGGAACTCGCCCTGCGCGAACCCGGGCTTTCTCCGGTGCTGGAGCGCCGTTTGCGTCACCTGACCGAGCTGGCCATCTCGTTGCGTGACCGCCTGCGTCCGGAGCCCTCCAGCTAGCCGCTATTCGCAAATTGCTCGACCTTTCTCCGGATGCCCCGCCCCGGGGTCCCCGACGAACTTGTTCGTTGGGGTGAACTTACAACGTATGGCGGGAAGGCAGCCGTAGCTTGTCGGTGCTCCCCAACTGGTATGCTGAGCTTTCCATCTATCTAAGGAGAGCTACCCGGAATGTCTGAAGTATCGCCCGTCAAAGTCACTGTTCGTCCCAACGGCCCCCTGCGTGTGGAAGGCCCAATCGTCCTTACGGATGCCGATGGCAAAGAGTGGGATCTGACCGGGAAGCCCGCCGTCTCGCTCTGCCGCTGCGGCGCCAGTGAGAAGCGCCCCTTTTGTGATGGTTCGCATAACCGCGTGGGCTTCCAGTGTGCGGCCAGCCCCGCAGGAAATCTGACCTAGTTCCTTTTGGAGTCTGCCGATGATGCTGCTGCGTTCGTACGCCCTTCGTAGCCTTGTTCTGCTTGCTGTATCTGCCCCCGTGCTCGCTCAGAGTGCCGATGACGCCTTGTTGAAGGCTGCGGTAGGCGAGTACGCGCAGCATTCTGAGCCCGATGTCCTGGTGGCGGTTCGCCTCTCCGGTAGTGCGCTCACCCTGGAAGGGGAGCGCGCCCGCCGCGTGGCCCTAAAGCTTGAGGGAAGCGGTTTCACTACGGAGGGCGGCAACCAGTCCGTCGACTTCACGCGCGACGCCAGCGGAAAGGTCACAGGTCTTACAGTCGCTCGCGGCAACATGCATGTGGCGTACGACAAGATCGGTGACGCTCCCGTCACGGTCAGTCACTATCGTCCCTACATCCGCACCGAGGCGATGATCCCCGCGCGCGACGGCGTTAAGTTGCACGTAGTCATCCTGCGACCGGAAGGCTCTGAGAAATCCGGGGAGCCGCTGCCTGTCCTGATGTCGCGCACGCCCTACGGCGCGGGCGGCAGCTCGGACATGGTGAACGGCTCCAAGCCGGAGCTGGCTGCGAGCGGTTACATCTTCGTCTACGCCGATATTCGCGGCCGTTACGGATCCGAAGGGCAGTTCGTCATGAATCGGCCGGTCGTTCATAAGTATGGCGATCGTACCGATACCAAGCTCGTAGATGAGAGCTCTGATACTTATGACACGGTCGAATGGCTGGTAAAGAACTTGCCGAACAACAACGGCCGCGTGGGTGTTCTTGGCGTCTCGTATCCCGGCTTTCTTGCCATGATGGCCGGCGTCGATCACCACCCGGCGGTGAAGGCAATCTCTCCCCAGGCTCCGATGACGGATGTCTGGATGGGCGACGACTTCTTCCACAACGGAGCCTTCCGCGAGACCTACGGCTTCGATTACGTGCAGCAATTGGAGCGCGCCAAAGACGATCAGCGCGTCTCCATGAACGACGATCTCTTTGAGTGGTTCCTGAAGAACCGGAACTTTGAGGGTGCGGCAAAAGCAGCCGGCATGGACCAACTGCCGACGGCGAAGGCATTTTTGACGCAGCCGAGCTATACAAAGTTTTGGCAGGAAATGGCCGTTCAGGCCCGCCTGACTCAGATCGAAGTGCCAACTCTTGAAGTCGGTGGCTGGTGGGATCAGGAAGATATGTGGGGCACGCAGGCAGAGTATGCTGCGCTTCGTCCGCGCGACGGGAAGAAGGACAAGCAGCACGCCGTCTTCATGGTTCTCGGGCCATGGAACCACGGCGGCTGGGGAGCCACTTCACGCCATTTAGGAGCTGTTGACTTCGGAGCTCCCGCGGGCGATCAATACCGCAAGACCATTGAAGCTCCGTTCTTCGAGTTCTACCTGAAGGACAAACCCGGCTTCGATCTCAAGGACACTGCCA
>JAEKKE010000105.1 GCA_019510535.1 Acidobacteriota bacterium | reverse complement strand
GACCTGGCTCGGCTCCGCGGCACGGCGGCGCTGTTCGTCAAAGTACGCGGCGTTGGCGGCGAAAGCCTGGGCATCCGCCGTAGCCAGATGGCGAACCTCGTCGAGCTTCTGTACGGCAAAGCTGAGCCGTTCGAAAAGCCCTTCGGGGAGCTTGTCTTCCCCGGTCTTGTCGACCGGCACATGCAGCAGGCTGCACGACGGAGCCACAACCACCCTCTCCGAGCCTAGAACACCCACAGCGCGATCGATCAGAGACTTTGCCACGGCATACTCGGTGCGCCAGATATTGCGGCCGTCGACAATGCCAAGGGACAGAGTCTTCTCCGGCGGAAGCGCAGCGAGCACCGCGTCCAGTTGCTCCGGCACACGCACGAGATCGATATGCAGACCGCTGACAGGAAGGGTTGCCGCGACCTCCAGATTGTCCCCCAGCGTGCCGAAGTACGTAGCCACAGTGATCTGCAGCGGCTGCATGGCCAACACAGCGTAGGCCGTGTCGTACACCTGCTTCCACTCCGGGGCGAGATCGGTCACCAGCATGGGCTCATCGAGTTGGAGCTGGGTCGCCCCAGCCTCTACCAGCGCGCGCAGGACGGCTTCATACGCGGTTAGCAGCTTCGGCAACAGACTCAGCGGCTCGGTTCCGTCAACGCTCTTGCCGAGCAGCAGCAGCGTAATTGGCCCGATCAGCACGGGCCGGGTGGTGATGCCGAGGGACTGTGCTGCTTCGAATGCTTCGACGACGCTAGTGGGGTCGGCCTGAAAGTGCAGCCCGGCGGACCACTCGGGGACGAGGTAGTGGTAGTTGGTGTCGAACCACTTGGTCATCTCCAGCGCCGGCTGCTCGGCGCTGTTGCGGGCCATATCGAAGTACTGGCGCAGGCCGGCCTTGCCTTCGCCATAGCGCGCGGGCGTGGCTCCGACGAGCACCATAGCGTCCAACACCTGGTCGTAGAGGCTGAAGTCGTTGGAGGGGATGATGCTGATGCCTGCCTGCTGCTGCAGCAGCCAGTGCCTGCGGCGGAGATCGCGGGCGACGGCAAGCAGGTCGTCTTCTCCGGTCTTGCCGTTCCAGAAGGACTCAAGGGAGAACTTCAGCTCGCGATGGAGCCCCATGCGGGGGAAGCCCAAATTTGCGGTAGTCAAAACGGACATATGCAGGTTCCTTGTCGGCGGTTCTTCCGCCGGGAACCACCCGTGCGCAGTCTCCATGCCTCCACCTAAACGGCAGAGAGCAAAAGAGATCGTCTGCACGGTCCAATCCACGAGACCAGCATCCACAAGCGCACGCCGTGGTGGGAGAAGGCCGTGCCTGCTCCTCCACGGTGGTGGCGGCAGGCCGGTCTTCGGACTTTGGGCTGCCTACAAGATGCCGCTTCCCAGCTCCGCAAAGAGCCAGTGCGATGGTGCATCCTTCGTTCCCATTACCGCTGCGGGACAGCGCCGGATTCACACCGGCTTCCCGTTTAACCACCGCCCGTGGGCGGCAGCACCTGCACGGCTCTAGTCTATCGGATCGGCCACCAGCACTGCTCCAACTATGGTGCAATACCGCGGGAGCAGGCCGGGCCCGGCAAAATCTGGGGTATACTGAAAAACGTTGTCCAATGCAGTAACTCCGTAAGGGAAACCATGCCTAAGCTCAAGACACACTCAGGTGCGGCTAAGCGCTTCAAGAAGACTGGGACCGGCAAGATCAAGCGCGGTCATTCGAAGATGCGCCACATCCTCACCTCGAAGGAGAGCAAGACGAAGCGCAAGCTCGGCAAGTCGTCTTACGTCTCCGACGGCGACCACGCAAAGGTCAGCCGCATGATTCCCTACGCGTGAGCGTAGGCAGAATCTGAACCATTTCAGGTTGAGCCGCTGGAGACAGCAACGGGCCAAGAAAAGCGTACCGGCCCCTCGGTGAGCACAAGGGTGCAACACCGACACCAGACCTGAAGCAGCAAGCGCGTGAAGAGGTACTCTCACCTCCAGCCGCCAAAACGAAGTACGCAAAAGGAGAAACACGATGCCTCGCGTAAAACGTGGCACAAAACGCAGTGACCGGCGCAAAAAGATTCTTAAGCGCGCAAGCGGTTACTTCCTCACAAAATCGAAGCTCTACCAGGCAGCGCAGGAAGCTGTTGAGCGTGGTCTGAAGTTTGCCTACACCGGCCGTAAGCAGAAGAAGCGTCAGTTCCGCTCTCTGTGGATCGTCCGTATCGGCGCCGCCGCCAAGCTGAATGGCCTGAGCTACTCGCAGTTCATCAGCGGCCTGAAGAAGGCTGGCATTGAGCTGGACCGCAAGGTTCTGGCCGATATCGCTGTGAACGACGCCGCGGGCTTCACCGCCCTGGCTCAGCAGGCCAAGGATGCCAACACCGCCGCCAAGCAGGCTGCGTAAGTAACCGCTGCAAAGTTTCAAAACAAACGGGCGCGACTTCGGTCGCGCCCGTTGTGTTTTGTCGGCTCCGCATAAAGCACTCTACGGAACCACGCAAAAGCGGATTTCTCGGCTACTCTTCACCCCAGCCAGCAAGCTGGCCGGGGACCCCGAGCGCTCCGAAATGACAAACAAAATGGGGACCAGATGCCGAAGCGGCTTCGAGTTTTTGCGGTTTCGTAAACTCCATCAGCTATTCTGTCTTCATGGCCACTGCCGCCGGATCCCCTCAAAGAACCTTGAGCGTACCTGACCAGAGCGACGACCAGATGACCGGAAAGCCTCCCTTTGAACCATGGGGCCGCTATCCGAAATACAACGCAAATGTAGTTCCACTGCAGTGGCAAAGTGACTTTCCCGCGATTGTCTCCAGGTACGGCGGCATGCATAACGGCGCACTCGCCGTGGGCATGGGCCGCAGCTACGGCGACGTCTGCCTGCTGAAAGATGGCAATCTGATGGTCACCACCGGGATGAATCGCATCCTGGGTTGGGACCCTGAGACCGGCATGCTGACCGCAGAGGCCGGCATGACGCTGGCACAGATTCTGGACTTCTGCGTTCCGCGCGGCTACTTTCTGCCCGTCACTCCTGGCACGAAGTACGTAACCCTGGGCGGCGCCATCGCCAATGACATTCACGGCAAGAACCATCACGTAGCCGGCACCTTCGGCTGCCATGTGCCGGAGTTTGAGCTGGTGCGCTCGGACGGGACGCATCTGCGCTGCTCCGCGACAGAGAACCCCGACTGGTATGCCGCCACCATCGGCGGTCTGGGCCTCACCGGTGTCATCACCTGGGCGAAGCTGAAGATGAAGCCCATCGTCAGCCGCAAGATCGACTACGAGGGAATCCAGTTCCACGGCGTCGACGAATTCCTCGCGCTGACTGAAGCCAGCAAGCACGTGGAATACACAGTCAGTTGGATCGATTGCTCCTCGACCGGAAAGAACTTTGCCCGCGGCGTCTTCATGCAGGGCGACCACACCCGCAATCCGGGTGAGCTGAAGCCTTCACCCGAGCCGAAGCTGATCTTCCCGATCGAAGCTCCGAGCTTTATGTTGAACTCGGCTTCGGTCGCCGCATTCAATACAGTCTTCTTCCATAAGCAAATGAAGAAGCGCGTCACCGCGCTGCAGGACTACGAGCCCTTCTTCTACCCGCTGGATAAGGTGCTGAAGTGGAACCGTATGTATGGCGCCAGTGGCCTGCTGCAGTTCCAGTACGCCATTCCGTGGGAGTATGCGCGCGAGGGCACCATCGCCATCCTGAACGAGGTTGCGAAGAGTGGCCTCGCCTCCTTCCTGGCTGTACTGAAGGCCTTCGGCGATGTTCCGTCGCCTGGCCTGCTCAGCTTCCCCCAGCCCGGCATTACGCTGGCGCTGGACTTCCCCATCAAGCCTGGCAAGAGCTTCCCGCTCTTCGACCGGCTGGCGCAGATGACGCTGGAGTTCGGCGGCAAGCTGTATCCGGCGAAAGATGCCCGCATGACCGCTGTGCAGTACCAGACGAGTTATCCAGAGTGGCAGCAGTTCCTACGCTACAAAGACCCGCTGCTCTCCTCCAGCTTCTGGGAGCGCGTGACACGAGAGGAATAGAACAACACCAATGAGCGAACGAGTTCTTGTACTGGGGGCAACCTCCGGCATTGCCGAAGCTACGTGCCGCGTATGGGCGAAACAGGGCGCGAGCCTGGTGCTGGTAGGCCGCAGCGCCGAGAAGCTGGCCGCCGTTGCCGCCGATCTGCGCGCACGCGGAGCCAGGCTTGTGGAGACCGCAGTCGCCGATCTGGATGACACTGCGCGGCATCCGCAGCTATTAGCCGACTCCATCAACGCGCTGGGCGGCCTGGACGTTGCCTATCTTGCTCACGGCATTATGGGCGAGCAGCAGCAGTCGGAAGAAGACTTCAACGCAGCCGCACAGGTGCTGTACACCAACTTCCTGTCGCCGGTCTCGCTGTGTACCTGGCTGTCGAACTACTTCGTCAAGCAGGGCCGTGGCGTGCTGGCCGTGATCTCTTCCGTGGCCGGCGAGCGCGGACGTAAATCCAACTACGTCTATGGCTCTTCGAAGGCCGGTTTAAGCGCCTTCCTGGATGGCCTGCGCAACCGCGTGGACCGTCAGGGTGTTACGGTGCTCACCATCAAGCCCGGTCCAGTGAAGACAGCCATGACCATGGGCATGAAGGGCAGCGAGAAGTTTGCTGATCCGGATAAGGTGGCACAGAGCATCGTCGACGCAATCCACGCAAAGAAAGATGTTCTGTACGTGCCGGGCATCTGGAAGATCATCATGTTTGTGATCCGGCACATTCCGGAATCGGTCTTCAAGAAGCTCAATCTGTAGCGACGCTGCCGTCATCACGCAGCAGAAACGTAGAAGCACCCCGCAGGTCCGTACGCTCCGTACGGACCTGTGCTGTTTGCAGCCGCTGCAGGATCTCCATACGCGGATGGCCGAAGCGGTTATGCCTTCCGGCGGAGATGACGGCGTAGCCCGGATGCAGCGCCTGCAATAGCTCCGGCGTTGTGGAGGAGAGGCTGCCGTGATGGCCAACCTTCAGCAGCGTAACCGGATGAACCATGCTCGATGAGAGCATCGTAGCTTCACTTTGCCGCTCTGCGTCGCCTTCCAACAGTACGGAAGCGCGGCCGTAGTCGATCTCCATCACCAAAGAGTCGTTATTGATCGGCCCAAGACCATTGGGAGCAGAGGCCTGTGGCGCCAGCACCTGCACCTGCATACCGTCCCACGTGAGTGAGTCGGGAGCGTGGAGCCATCGCACCACAGTTCCCTGCTCGCGCGCCTGCTGCAGCAGGCGGTGGAACGAGGCCGAACCTGCGTTCACACTGACCCACAATTCACGCGGATGAAAGTTTCGCAGCACGGCGGCCATGCCGCCCATGTGATCGCTGTGCGCATGGGTGAGGGCAATCACGTCCAGCCTGCGGATTCCACGAGACCAGAGATACGGGGAGACAACCTCTTCGCCGATATCCCAACCGCCATTGGAAACCTGCGTGGAACCCACCTGACCTCCTGCGTCGATCAGCATGGTTGCTCCCTGCGGCGCGGCCAGCAGGATGGAGTCTCCCTGGCCGACATCGAGCGCCGTGACCTCCAGTTGTCCAGGATGCAGGCGTGCACGATAGGACCATGTGACGACGAGCATCGCCAGCGGAAGCAGGACGGCTGCCGCCCACACCCAGCGGCCGCGCCGCCGTACCAGCCACAAACAGATCCCCCAGCATGTAAGAGCAAAGAGCATCGCCCATACCGGAGGCGCAGGCATGCGGAGATCGACCGCGGGGGCATGACTGACCCGCTGCGCCATCGTGGTCATGGCATGCAGCAACAGTGATGTCGCCGCGGCAGGCAGAATCGCCAGCCAGGGTGAGATCAGGGATGCAACAAAGGTCACGATGGCGGTTGGCATCAGCATGCCCAGCAGCGGCACACAAAGCAGGTTGAGCGGAACGGAGAAGAGCGTGAGGCGATGGAAATAGATGGCCATCGGCAACGCCATCACCATCTCGGCTACAAGACTGACGAAGGCGAGTTCCACGACGTGTAGTGCGGCACGTACGAGCCAAGCGGGCAGACTGCGCGCCCATCTTCCGAAGATCCATCCCGCTGGCCGGCCGTACATGCGCAGCAGCACGCGGAAGTGCGCAATCTGTGGAGGAAAGCCGGTATCGAGTTGCACGAGACGCAACCGCTGCGTTGCCCGGAGATACGGCTGCACACTCCGCTCAAGCAGAGGCGCCGCAATACCTCCGATCGCGATGATCACCAGCAAAGACATCTGCAGGCTGGCTTCAAAGATCAGATGCGGGGCTTCTGCTATCACCACAACAGCCGCAAGGCCGAGGGCGTTCAAGGTGCTGGGCTCGCGGGAGAGCCAACGTGTGAGCAGGAAGACGACCGTCATGGTCAACGCTCGTTGCACTGGCGGCTGGAAGCCGGTGAGCAGAGCATAGACCGTTGTAAGTCCGATCGTGGTCAACACACGCCCGCCCTCCGGAAGGCGGCGCGGCAGCAGCATGTAGATCATCGCCGCCAATAGCGCCAGATGCATACCGGCGACGACAAAAACATGGAAGGTGCCGGTGCGCTCAAAGGCAAGACGCATGCGGTGATCCAGCAGCGTTCGGTCGCCGAAGAGCATGGCGCTGAGCATGCCCGCATCGCCGCTCGTGAGCCTCAGGATTGTCGGCAGCATGCGATTTCCCCGTGAGTCGGCGACGCGCTGCAGGCGGCCTGCGGACCATGTTGCCCAGCCATGCAACATACATGCGAATCCACCATGAGATGTCGGCGTTGGCTGCAATACAGTTGCGTGAATGCTCGCGGTAGCGGCGATTCCTTGCTGCTCCAGGTAGTCGGCATACTGCCACACGCCCTGGTCGAGATAGCGTTCCGCTGTGCGCATCTGCACGGCAAACGCGAGCCTGTCGCCACACCGCAGACGTGGAAGCGAGGTCACGTCGGCAGCCTGCACATAGAGACGAAGACCTCCCTTCACCGGCAGCATGCGCGACGTATCGGGCTTCACCTCTTCTACGCTGTCGACTGCAAGATCCACGGCAAGGAGATTTGCACGCTTCGGAGCAGGCTCGTCTTCCAGCGCCTCGGGATCGAAGGTTTCGGGGGCATAGGCTGAAGCACTGAGCGGCTGGACTCGGACGACCTGCGCAGTGATCTGGCGGCTCAGGCGATCGGCATACGGCGTCAACGTGGACGCAGATGGAGAGCGAGGTTCCACTTCCAGGCACAGCATGCCGGCCACCAGCCAAAGCAGCAGCGCGGGCCAGAGCGCGACTTGCGGCGCATAGCGGAGAGCGACCCAAGTCATAAGAACACAACAGACGCTGAGCCATAGCAGGCAGCCAATCGGAGTCCAGTTCCACCGCGCCAGAAGAATGCCTGAGACGAAACTTACGGCCGCCAGAAAGATAGGAATACGCCCAAGCCGCAACGGCTCAATCGCCCAGCGAGGCCACAATGTATCGAGAATGGATGTGGCCGCGTGCACAGATGGAGCATTTTCCCTGTAGCCGTAATGTAGAGCTTCCGCACCCATGGGCGTTTTCCGTAATGAAAACGCCGCTGCACGCCCCTTCCGGGATACCCAGCAACAGGGAAAATGCTCTGGAACAACGCCTGCAAAAACTATCTCTCGAAGACGGCAACCGTCTCCAGATGAAATGTCTGGGGAAACATATCCACGAGATGCAGCTCCGCTAACGTGTAGCCGGATTGTAGCAGTCCGGCTGCATCGCGCGAGAAGGTCGCAGGATCGCAGGAGACATAGACGATACGCCGTGCCTGTAACGCTGCGAGCCGCTCGACAACCTCCGGCCCCAGACCGGCACGGGGTGGGTCTACAACAACTAGGTCCGGTGTCTGCAGTTTGCCGCGGCGCAGAAACTCTGCCGTCGTGGCGCGAAGGGCACGATGAGGCGCGGTCACCAGCGATGAAAGCTCGCGAAAGCTGGCCTCACCGATCTCTACCGCTGTCACCTGCGCGAAGTGCTGCATCAAGGCGGCCGTGAAAAGACCGGCGCCGGCGTAGAGATCCCATGCATGCTGCCCGCTGCGATGTGCCGCCACCAGAGAGACCATCGTGTCGATGAGAAAACGGTTCACCTGGAAGAAGCCGCCCGCCTGGACACGATAGCTCTGACCTGCCGTTGTGTACGGTAGAGACGGTTCACCCCAATGTGCCGCAACATGGCCTTCCACGGACTCATCCGGTTGACCGCGATGTCCGCGCTGGTCACGATCGGCCTGCACAACACTGGCTCCGATGAGCTGCGGCGTCTTCAACTGCAACGCTTCACACAGTCGCGACAGACGCTGTGACGCAATAGGCTTTGCCGCAAGCAGAGTGAGTTGGAGCTTACTCTCTAATGCATCCGTAAATAGCTCCACCTCGCTGATGCCTTCGAGCGGAAGTTCCATCAGCACCTGCGCTGCCTGCCACAACAGAGGCGCAGCGATGGGACACTCTGCAATCGGAAGAAAGACGTGCGATCCACGGCGGTTGTAGCCAAGCCGGTTGTCCTCACAGCGCAGGCGAACACGGTTGCGATAGTGCCACGGTTCGGCGGCATGTACAGCGATCTCGGGAAGCTGACGTACGCCTGCGCGCTCCAATGTCTCCCGCAGGATGCCGCGCTTCATGGCAAGCTGCGTCTCGTAGACAGCGTGCTGATACTGGCATCCGCCACATACGCCGAAGTGGCGGCATAGCGCGGCAACGCGTTCCGGCGCGGGCTCGATCACTGCGAGCAGCTCCGCCTCTGCAAACCCCTTCTTCGATGCGCGTACGCCTGCATCGACCATCTCGCCGGGAAGAACGAAGGGAACGAAGACGGCCTTACCCGCCTGCTCACCTTCGGTCATGCGGGCGAGACCGTTGCCGCCGTAGATGGCCTTCTCGATGCGCAGCTTCATAGGTCGTGGGTCATGTAGAAGAGCGAGAGGCGAGGAAGGTTACGCGCCTCCAGCATGC
>JAEKKE010000104.1 GCA_019510535.1 Acidobacteriota bacterium | reverse complement strand
GTTACTCCAACCGTCACAGTAACCCCCGCAGCGTCAAGCATCACTGTAGCGCAACCGCTATCGGTTTCAGTCGCCGTCGCCGGTGGAAATGGAAATCCAACACCAACGGGTACTGTCACGTTGACGAGCGGCAGCTACAGTGCGCAACAGGCGCTGAGTTCAGGCTCGGCGAGCTTCAGTATTCCTGCCGGGGTTCTTTCTGTCGGCAACGATACTCTGACGGCTGCCTACATACCTGATACGCCAGGCGCTACGGTTTACAAGGCGGCTACCGGATCCGGAACAGTGACGGTAACACAGGGCAGCGGCAGTGGCACGGCTGCATTGGCAATGACGGTATCGCCGGCGACGATCACGGACAAGCAAACGAGCACGGTCAGTGTCTCTGTGGCAGGTCCGAGCGGGCAGGCAGTACCCACCGGCACAGTTACTCTTCATAGTGGAACCTACACTTCGCAGCTCACGCTGGCTAATGGAAGTGCAAGTATTTCCGTGGCTGGCTCGAGCCTTAGCAGCGGTTCGAATACACTTTCCGCGGCATACTCCGGAGATGGAAACTATGCTTCGGCTACCGGATCCGGCACGGTAACGGTCGCACCCGTTGTGGCTGCAGGAACGACGCCGTCTGCGGTGAACCGTGGCTCGAATACAACCGCTACCATCACGTTCAATGCCGGCAGCAGCTACAGCGGCACGATGAACGTACTCTGCACGCTGACAGCCTCGCCTTCTGGCGCACAGAGTGTACCTACCTGCAGTCTGTCGCCTGCCAGCTTCTCACTGGCTGCAGGCGGTAGCGCTACGACGACACTGACCATTCGCACAACGGCGCCAACGTCTGCGGCTTTGACGATGCCTGCCAATCCTCGGAGCTGGGGAGCAGGTCTGGTGGTTGCTGCTTTTGCTCTGCCCATCCTGTGGCGCATGCCGCGTCGCCGCAAGCTGATTCCGCTGCTCATGCTGCTGATGGCTATCACAATCACAATCGGCATCAGCGGTTGCGCCGGAGGAGGAAAGTCTTCAAGCTCCACGGGCTCGACAGGGACTACCGCAGGTAGTTACACCTTTACGGTAACCGGTACGGATGCGACCAATACAAGCGTCTCCGCTACTACGGCTGTAACGGTCGCCGTTCAATAGCAATCGCACCTTGTTGCATCCACTAAGCCGCATGGGGAACAACTCATGCGGCTTTTTGTTTTAAGAGCTCTTCTCCGGTTCCTATTGACCAACGAGGGTGGAAGTTTGAGAGGATGGACAGGTCACAAGGAGCCAAACGCAATGGAACGTATCGATGGTCTTAGTCGAAGGAACCTGTTGAAACGTGGTGCGCTCGCACTCGCATCGGCAAGATTGGCCCGCTTTGCGAAGGCACAGAATGTGACGGCATCGGGGCCGTACGTGCCGACATGGGATTCCCTCAAACAGTGGCGAATGCCGGAATGGTTTCGCGACGCCAAGTTTGGCATCTGGGCGCATTGGAGCGCGCAATGCGTGCCAGAGCAAGGAGACTGGTACGCACGCCGCATGTACCTGCAGGGAGACGCCTGCTACGACTACCACGTCAAGACATATGGGCATCCGTCAAAGGTCGGCTTCAAAGAGATTGACCATCTATGGAAAGCTGAGCGCTGGCAACCGGAACAGTTGATGGAACTCTATGTGAAGGCGGGAGCAAAGTACTTCATGGCGCTCGCCTGTCACCATGACAATCTGGATTGCTTCGACTCCACACATCATCCGTGGAACACCACGCGGGTTGGTCCGGGAAAGGATATCGTCGGCACCTGGGAGAAGATCGCTCGCGCGCACGGAATGCGCTTCGGCGTTTCCAATCACGCTTCGCATGCCTGGCACTGGCTGCAAGCGGCCTATGGATATGATCCCGAGGGGCCAATGGCGGGAGTCCGCTACGACGCCTATCAACTCAGCGCTAAAGATGGAAAGGGTACCTGGTGGGATGGGCTGGACCCACAGGAGCTCTATACCGGACGAAATATCGTTATGCCCGACGGCTTCAAGACCATCGCCGAGGCCAACGCCTGGCACGAAAAGCATGACCGTGTCTGGGATGAGGCTCCGCCGCCGGCAAATCCGGAGTTCGTCCGCACCTGGTATCTCCGTTGCAAAGATCTGATCGACAAGTACAAACCAGATCTTCTCTACTTCGACGACCGTGAATTGCCGCTCGGCCAGGCTGGCCTGGATATTACGGCGTACTACTACAACGCCAGCCTGTCGTGGCATAGGGGCCAGCAGCAGGCTGTTGTTGCAGCAAAGGAATATAGCCCCGAACATGCGGGAGCGACGATGCTGGATATCGAACGCGGCCGCGCCCAGGGCATCCTGGAAGCTCCATGGCAGACGGATACCTGTATCGGTGACTGGCACTACAGACGTTCTCTCTTTGAAAAACACGAATACAAAACTCCCGACTGGGTGGCCAAGTCACTCGTAGACATCGTCAGCAAGAACGGCAACCTGATGTTGAATATTCCCGTTCGCGGTGACGGCAGTATCGATGAAGACGAGCACAAATTCCTTGCGGAGTTCGGACGCTGGATGTCAGTACACGGAGAGGCCATCTACGGCACGCGTCCCTTCAAAATCTATGGCGAAGGCGCACCGGATGTGAGCGGATCGCATAATTTCAACGAGACCAAGGCCCGAGCCTTTGACGCCAGCGATATCCGTTTCACGACCAAAGGCGATGTGCTGTATGCGTTTGTCCTGGGATGGCCGGCAGATGGGAAGGTGAGCATCAAATCGCTCGCCACAAACAATGCGACGTATCCCCGCAAGATCGGTTCGGTGGAGATGCTGGGAGGACATGGTCGCCTGGAGTTTCGCCAGGAAGCGGAAGCACTGACGATCAAGCTTCCAGCAAAGCCGCAAGACCATCTTGACGTCTATGCCTTCCGTATCCTCGCTTAAACGCCTTGAGTAGAAAGCAAGGGGCGGAGTCGAGGCTCCGCCCTTCTGCAGGGTTGAGATCCAGAAATCGTCTCAGCGCAGTTGTCTGCATACGTTTGTGCGCATCTCGGTTAGAGTATTTTCCCTGTAGGTGCAGTGTAGGGATTCCGCACCCGTGGGCGTTTTCCGAATGAAAACGCCACCTCACCTCTCTTCCGGTATACCCAGTAACAGGGAAAATGCTCTAGGATGGAGGCAATTCTTTCCTTATCCGGGGCTGGTGCATGGCGATCCGTCTTCAGGACATCGCAGACGATCTGAAATTGTCGAAGATGACGATCTCGAAGGTCCTTCGGGGCCAGACCGACGTCAGTGAAGAGACCAAGGCACGTGTTCTAAAGCGCGTGCAGGAGCTCAACTACCGGCCCAATATCTCGGCGCGCGGTCTGAGGACCGGCCAGACCTTTACCATTGGCCTGGCCCTTCCTTCGTTGCAGGATCCCGCCGCGGCGCAGATAGTCGCCGGCGTGAACGAAGGTGTACGTCCCCACGGCTATAGTGTCGCGATTACGTCAGCGGATGGCGACGCGGAACGGGAAGAGCGCGAGGCCGAGCTGCATCTTTCCAGGCAGGTTGATGCACTGCTGCTCTGCATGCGGGGAGATGCTTCCGACCTGCCCCAGGTGCTGGAAACGACAACCGTCCCCGTAGTATTGATCGGATATCCGCCTGCGCGCTTCAATGGGATCAGCGTCGCGACCCGGGAGACTGAGGTTGGGCAGATCGCCGTACAGCACCTGTTGGAGCACCGATGTCGGCGCATCGCCTATCTGCGTGGACCGCGTACTCCCATTGGGGATATGCGATTCACCGGCTTTCTGGAAGAGATGCGAAGTGCGGAACTTGCCGTGAAACAGGAGTGGATTCTGGAGCCCCAGCCGGGAGATACCGGCTATCGCAGCGGCTACGAAGCAATGCAGCGGCTTATGGCGGCAAAGACGGTTCCAGACGGAGTGATGACATACAGCGACCTGCAGGCAATGGGTGTAAGGGATGCTGCCCTGGAGGCCGGTCTGGAGATTCCACGGCAGCTACGCATTCTGGGTTGCGGCAATACGCTACCCCTCTGCGAAACGGGACTTACTCTCTCAAGCATTGATCTTGCATACCGCGAGCTTGGAAAACGGGCGGCCAAGATTGCCCTGCGCGGCATTGGGGAAAAGGGAAATGCAACGGCACAGCGCTCAGTCTCTTTGTCTCCGCGCATCGTGCCAAGGAGCTCTACAGGTGAGTGGGCCGCGACGGAAAGGAAAAAGACGAAATGAGCGATACCAGCAGAAAGACGCGCACTGGCGCTGCCAAGAAGTTCGACCTGGTGATCTTTGGCGAGTTCTTTTCCGACATGATCTTCTACCAGTTGCGCAACCAGCCGCGTTTTGGCGAAGAGGTAAAGACCGATAGCTTCCTCATCGCTCCCGGCGGAGGCTTAGCCCGCGCAGCGATCGCCGCCAGCAGGCTCGGCTCTGCCACCGGAATCGTGACTCGCGTTGGAACCGACGCTGCGAGTCTGCCCACATGGAATGCCCTCATGGCGGAAGGGTTGGACGTCAGCGCCTGTGAGATCAACAAAGACTATGCCACTGCGTTGACGGTCTCGATGGCCTACCGTTCCAACCGGATGATGGTGACGCACGATCCGATCAATCAGCGGTTGGAGGACTTGCTTTCCGGCCCGGCAGTACAACAGAAGCTGCATCGCGCAAGGCACGTGCACTTCGCTTGCGCCCTGCGTCGCCCGAAGCAGTGGATCCCGGTGTTGAAACAGTTGCGGGAAGCCGGCATCACGGTCTCCGCCGACTTCGGCTGGAATCCCGATCTGTCGCCCTCGCAGATCCACTCCATCGTGCGCCATTGCGAATTCATCTTTCCCAACGAAAACGAAGCGAAGGCCATCACTGGGGCGAGTGATGCCGTGCGGGCGCTGGAGAAGCTGCAGGAGTGGGTCCGCGTGCCTGTCGTCAAACTTGGCCGCCGCGGCGCCATGCTGATGGCCGATGGCAAGATCTATCGGGAACCGGCATTGCCGATCGCCGTCGTTGATGCGACCGGTGCTGGGGACGCATTCGATGGCGGTTTCCTACATGCCTTTCTCCACGGATCGGATTGGGCTGATTGCCTGCGGGCGGGAAATATCTGCGGAAGCCTCTCCGCGGCCTACCCAGGGGGCGCGCATGGTCTGCCCGATCCGAAGGAGTTTCGCCGCTATATGGCGCAATGGAAGACTGGCCGGGGAACGGCCGTTCGGCGCGGATAGTGGGTCAAAGCCGATAAGAAATCCATAAATTTTTGTTGACAGAGAAAGTTTGGTGGCTTTACGTTACCGATAACGATACCGATATCGGAACACCGGAAGCTTGGTTCCGCGACCCTTGTTGCAGGGTCTTCTTCCGGTCAATCCGTTCCTTAGGAGGCAGTCGATGAGCTCGTTTGTCACTGTGGTCCCCGCATTCTCCAACATCTTTCAACGGACGGTTCTGATTCGCCTCCTTCTTCCTCTGTGTCTTCTTCTCGGAGCCGTCTACGCCCATGCTCAGCTCGACAATGGATCCATTACCGGCACGGCGCGCGACGTCAGCGGCGCCGTCATCGCCGGGGCTTCCGTGACCATCCGCAACGTAGCAACCGGCGTTACCACGACGCTGACAACCAACCAGGATGGCGTGTACCAGGCGCTTGCTCTTATTCCGGGGACGTATGAGGTGGAGGTGGCCTCTCCCGGCTTTGGTACCTCGAAGCAGACTGGAATCGAAGTGCACGTCAAGACCCGAGCGCAGGTCGATTTTGAGCTAAAAGCGGGCAGTCAGAACGACACGGTGGAGGTTAGCGCCGAGGTTCTGGGCCTGCAGACGCAGTCGGCTGATGTAGGCAATGTCGTCAGCACAACCCAGATCAACGATCTTCCTCTGAACGCCCGCCGTTATGCCGATCTGGCGCTCCTGGAGCCGGGCATCTTCAAGAATCCGGCCGTGGCCAATAATGCGCCAGACCGTTTCAGTTCCAATGGCAACCTGGAGACGCAGAACTACTTTGCCCTAGATGGCGTAGACAATAACTCCGGATCGACCAATCTCCAAGAGGGTTCTGTACAGAATGTGCAGCCTCCGCCGGATGCGATTCAGGAGTTCCGCCTGCAGACACGTACCTACTCGGTGGAGTTCGGCACCTCGGCCGGAGCGGTGGTGAATGCCTCCACCAAGAGCGGTACGAATGCCTTCCATGGCAGTGCATGGGAGTATGCCCGCAACAGCGTCTTCGACGCCAATAGTTGGGCGAACAATCATGCAACGCCCAAGGTTGCGAAGGGCAACTTCAGTCAGAACCAGTTCGGTGGAACCTTCGGTGGCCCGATTCGTCACGATCGTCTGTTCTTCTTCGGAGACTATCAAGGGCTGCGCAGCACCCAGCAAACTACCGTGTACTCGGTGGTGCCCTCGGCAGCGATGAAGACCGGCAATCTTACCGAGGTGACTTCCTATAACCCGACACCGGCGTTAGTCAGCCAGGCAGGATGCATCACTGCCAAAGTGGTCAACCCAAACTGCATCGATCCTGTAGCTCGCCGTATTTTGGCATTGCTGCCCGATCCCAACAATATCCAGTCAGCCGGTGGAAACTGGGATGGCTCGAATAACTACCGTTTCAGCTACCAGCTTCCGCAACAGGTGAACTCGTTTGATACGCGCATCGACCAAAAGATCAGTGAGCGTCATTCGATCTTCGGACGTTACAGCTTCCTGCAGCAGCATCGTCAGGATCCGCCATGGACCTCGAATGCGACTGTCGGCAACGGCGGATTCGCTACCGACTACAAGATCCGCAACCAGGGCCTCGCCCTGGGTTGGACTACCATTTTCTCCTCATCGGCGGTAAACCAGGCCCGATTCGGATGGAGCCGCGATAAGGCGTACAGCAATCCTATCGGGCTGAGCCTTGGGACTTCGGCTGCCGGCGACGTCGGCCTCTCCGGTGTGCCGGTCTCTTCCTACTCCGCCGGTCTGCCGCCGATGAATATCTCCGGTGGCTTCCGCCGCATCGGTGTGGATCTGTTTCGTCCGCAGTTCCAGGTCGCGCAGGTTTATCAGTTTCTCGATACCTTCACGAAGCTGAAGGGCAATCACAGCCTGATGTTCGGTTACGAATATCACCGCACGACGTTGACCTTCCTCGATCTGCAGGCACCTCAGGGCTACATGGCCTTCTCCGGTATCTTTACCAACAGCAACGGTTTCGGTTTCGCGGACTTCCTGCTCGGGAATGTGAACCAGACCATCTACAACAGTGCTCTGGTTGTACACAACTTCCTGTACGGAAACTCCTTCTTTGGCCAGGACACGTGGCGCGCAGCGCGGAACCTGACCATCACCTACGGAACCCGCTATGAGTTGTATTCGCCGATGCTCAACCGCACCAATCAGCTCTCGAACTTCAACACTGCCAGTGGCGGATCGCTGACATTGGCGAGTAGTGGCGGATGGGCGCAACGCGCTCTCATTGACCCCGATAAGAACAACTTCGCTCCGCGCATCGGCTTCAGCTACCAGGCGACGGACAAGATCGTTCTACGTGGCGGATACGGCGTCTTCTACCAGTACATCAACCGTATCGGGTCTGAGTCGCAGTTGGCTCAGAACCAGCCGTTCCTGAAGTTTGTGAATGATTCTCGCACAACCTCCGGAAGCTCGCCGGTCTTCTTCCTGCAGAATGGCTTCCCGGGAGCGACGTATGCCAATGCGACAACGCCGCTCTACATCCAGAAGTCAAACTGGCAGGATCCGAACCAACGTACCAGCTATGTGCAACAGATGAGCTTCGGACCGCAAATTCAGTTGCCCAGCAACATGGTGTTGGAGACCATCTGGGTAGGGAACTTCGGACACAAGATGAACCGCCTGCGGAATGCCAACCAGGGTTTAATTACCGGTTTCACGGGCACAACTCCGACCGTGGCCTTTCCCTATGCCAACTTGAACTCCGGCAGCTTGCACGCCTTCCTGGAGAAGGCGACCAATGACGGCAACACCAACTATCACGGTCTGGTCGCCAGCCTGCGTCGTCCCATGAAGAATGGCCTGGCGTACCAGTTCAGCTATACCTGGGCGCATGCCTTCAGCGACTACGCCGACAACCTCACAGCAGGTTCCACGCCGCAAAATGCCTATGACTATGCGCATGAGTACTCGCAGTCGCCCTTCGATCAACGCCATCGTTTTGTGGCCAATGCGCAATGGAAGCTGCCGATCGGCCGCAACGGCCTGGTGCTGAACAACGGCTCGACGGCATCGAAGCTGGTTGGCGGCTGGCAGGTCAATGCCATCGTTACGATGGAGGCGGGTAATCCATTCAACGTCACCGCAACCGACCTGACGCAGACGGGCTCTAACCATGCCACGTATGCGAACTGCCTCTCCGAGGGCTTTGCCGGAGCGACGCGTGACCGGCTGGCTCTAACCACGCAATCGGCAACAGGTCGTTATCTAAATCCGGCAGCATTCGCTCAGCCGACGACAGGTACCTTTGGAAGCTGCCGTCCGCGTCCCTATGCAGGCCCAGGACGTCATAATGAAGACCTCAGCGTCTTCAAACAGTTCGAATTCACTGATGTCAGAAAGCTGGAGCTTCGCTTTGAGTTCTTCAATGCGTTCAACCATCCCAACCTGGCGGCTCCGGCTTCCAGCATTGCAACACCAGGTACGTTTGGAAAGATCAGCAGCGTAGTGAACAACGCACGCCAGGTACAGATGGCTGCCAAGTTCTACTTCTGATCTTGAGTGAAGATAAGCGGCCGGATCGCGATCCGGCCGTAAGGAGATGAAAGGTGCCTATGTCGTTTGTCAGAAGGTTCACTGTACTGGCGCTGACTCCCGTGTTACTTGCGGGGCCGATCCCGGCCGCGCATGCCTTTCAGGCGCGCCCGCAGGTCGACGCAAGGCCGATCGCAGCGGACGAAGGAGCCGCCGCGCTGTGGCAGTCGTTGAAGCGCCTGC
>JAEKKE010000103.1 GCA_019510535.1 Acidobacteriota bacterium | reverse complement strand
TGCAGCACCTGCCGCGCATCGAAGATATCGTTGCGGAAGTACTCGTACGCGCTTCCATGGAACTGGTTCGAGCCGCTGCGGGTCACAATGTTCACAACACCGCCGGCGGTGCGTCCTGCCTCGGGAGCGTAGCTGTTCGTCTGAACGCTGATCTCCTGGATGCCTTCGACATTGGGGCGAACGCCGCTGGTGCCGATGATGCGTTCATTGTTATCGAAGCCGTCAATGATGAAGTTGTTAAGGGTATCGTCCTGTCCGTTGACAGAGAAAGAGCTTGACTGCCGGCGATCGTCCGGACGTCCTCCGCTGGTCAGACCGTTTCCTGGTCCCTCATTCGCTCCGGGAACAATCTGGATCAGCTGGACATAGTTGCGGCCATTCAATGGCAGATCCTGCACGCTCTGCGCCGTCACCGTTGAACTGACCGTCGCACTCTCGCTCTGCAGCAGAGGCGTCTGCGCTTCGATACTTACGGTCTCGTTCACATCGCCCAGCTGCAGGTGAGCGTCGTTGCGGGCGCGGTCTCCGGCTTCAACAGCAAGGTCCGGAGTGTTGAAAGCCTTGAAGCCTTGTACGGTGACCTTAATGCTGTAGTGTCCAGGCTGCAGCAGCGGGAAGGTATAGTTGCCGCTCTCATCCGTGGTGACAACGCGGGTAACGTTGGTGGCAGTGTTCCTTAGCTCTACACGTGCGTTCGCCACTACGGCGCCGGTTGGTTCCGTGACCGTTCCCAGAATATCCGCGGTGGTCAATTGAGCATGCATCGACCCGGCGCCGAATAGGAGCAGGATCACAACTGCTGCGAGCTTCAGGGTTCGCAGTACCCATAGATGGCCTACCTCAAGAAAATGCACTATCTGCTTCATGGTCGTTCCCTCTGTTGTTTGTGTGTTTTTTGGAGGATTTTGTGCCAGCGAAACTTCGGGGCGCGGCACAGGTGTACTTCTACGACCAGCGGAGTCTAGGTGCCGCATGTCATCCCATGTCAGGTCTAACGGGTATACACGGGATAGCCCCTGATTTTGCTTGGAGATAGCAAGAGGTAAGAAGGAGGTAAAGAGAGGTAAAGACCTGGGTTGCGAAAGCAGGTTATAACAGCCTATTCTTCTGTAACCATTGGGGAAGGCCAAATGCTACCGAGCACTCCTGAGTCGCAAACGCTCGTACCGTTCTCATCGGAAGATAAAGAGAAAATCCGGGCACAGATGGAGCGCCTGCTCCACTCCACCCACTTTCGCAACAGCAAGCGATACCCTACGCTGCTGCACTACATGGTGGAGGAGACCCTCGAAGGACGAGGGTCGCATCTTAAGGAGCGAACCCTCGGTGTAGAGGTCTTTGGCCGCCCAGCGGACTACGATACTGCATCTGATCCTGTGGTACGCGTGACGGTCGCGGAGATTCGCAAGCGCATCGCGCAGTATTACCATGAATCGTCTCACTCATCGGAGCTCCGCATTGAGCTCAACATTGGCTCGTATGTCCCCGAGTTCTTTCCGGCTCGCGATGCCAAGCCAATTCTGATCCACGATAGGTCTTCCGCAGAGGCGCCAATCCCTGCGAATGATGTTGCAGAAGAAAGCGCACCTGTGTCCCCGCCGGTAAAGAAGCCGCGCTTCTCACGCCGTTTGATCTGGACCGTTATCCCAGTGCTACTTCTTGCGATTGGCATCGCTTCCGGATTTCTCTGGCGGGGCTATAAGCCCACACCGATGGATCGGTTATGGTCTCCATTCCTGGCCGCACCCGGGCCCATTACGTTCTGTCTGCCGATCTCGGCGAAAAAACACTGGCCGGGTAATGCCGCTACAACACCGGAGGCCATCGCGCACGCGTTGGACCTGGAAGATACGAAGCTGCTCTCTTCCGGAACCTTCTTTGACCATGAAACGTTAGGAGAGAATGTCGTCTACTCCGACGTCCTCGCCATGATGAGGCTGGAATCCGTCGTAGGACATCAGAACCGGCCGGTTCGCGTTCGCCTGAATCTCGGAACCAACCTCAATGAGCTCCGCGAAGGGCCAACGGTCTTTCTTGGTGGTCTCGACAATCAGTGGACACTCAAGTTGATCGAACCGCTGCGGTACCAGTTCGGCGGAAGCGATGTGGACTCCTTTTATATCCGCGACAGTAAAGATCCGGGGAATCGACAGTGGAGCCTGCATCTGCAGGACAAGATGGCCACGGTTAACCGCGATTACGCCATCATTGCCCGCATTCACAGCCAGGTACTCGGGCAGGTGATCGTGATTGTCGCCGGCATCGGTATGAGCGGGACAGCCGCGGCAGGCGAGTTCTTATCGAATCCGAATCAGGTTGCCGAGCTTGAACGCCGCATCGGTTCAGGCAGCAGCGATCGTGACTTTGAAGCAGTGCTGACGACCGACGTTGATAACGGCATCGCGGGTCCAGCCCGCATCGTAGCGGTGGATATCCGTCAGTAGGGGTGGCCATACACTGGGTGCCCCATGTCCCTCGGGGTCATGGGCCCGGCTCTCTTGTCCCAAGCATCTGGCTTAGGAAGCGTACACCGTTTACCCGCGCCGACCGCATCCTGCTACGATAGCTGCGCAGATTCACCCTCAGAGCCATGACTCTGCGTGAGGCTGGGAAGCTTCCCGCCTCAATGAAAATCTCTATCGATAAGGGCCGATCGTCTATGCGGGTACTTCCGCCGAATTTCGCTGTGTTTGGGTTGCTTCTCTTGCTGAGTTATGGAACGAAGAATCTTGCAGGACAAGCTCCTGGAGCAGGCTCCAAAACGAAAGCTCCCACGGAACATGCGAACTTTATCGACGCCACTGACCGGCTCAAGCCCGGTTTTCAGGCGCGTGCTTACCACTCGTCTCACAAGTACATTCTGGAGACGATAGGCTCCGGCGTTGCAGCTTTTGACTACGACAACGATGGCCGTCTCGACATCTTCTTCGTGAACGGTGCGTCCGTGCCGAACCCCGCGCCGAAGGGGACCATACCGCAAAAGAAGGGGCCGGAAGACTGGAATCGCCTCTATCACCAGAAAAGCGACGGCAGCT
Organism: Acidobacteriota bacterium; assembly: GCA_019510535.1. Classification (GTDB taxonomy): domain Bacteria; phylum Acidobacteriota; class Terriglobia; order Terriglobales; family Acidobacteriaceae; genus Terriglobus. The sequence continues at coordinate 12,215 of JAEKKE010000103.1, read as the reverse complement.
TTGAAGACGTGACCGAACGCGCCGGCCTGAAAGGTGTTGGCTATGGCATGGGGGTTGCCGTCGGAGACTTCGACAACGATGGGTTCGAAGATCTCTATGTGACGGCGTATGGGGGCAATCGTCTTTATCGCAACAATGGCGATGGCACTTTTACGGATGTGACGGAAAAATCCGGCACGGGCGGCGCGGCGGCCCAGGGTGATACCTGGTATACCGCCGCCGCGTGGGTCGACCTCGATAACGATGGCAAGCTTGACCTTATCGCGCTGCGGTATGTGCATTGGGATTTTGAAGATGTCTGGTGTGGAGAGCATCGCGAGGGCTATCGCGCCTACTGCCATCCCGATATCTTTCCGGCGATTCGCCCATTGGTCTATCGCAACAACGGGGATGGGACGTTTACAGAGAGGGCCGTTGCTTTCGGCCTCGACAAGCCGGCGAAAGGCCTGGGGATTGCGCTTGCGGACTTCAATCGTGATGGCAAGGTCGATCTGGCGATCGCCAACGACTCCATGTTTGAGTTCCTCTACCGGAATGACGGAGACAAGTTCAGCGAGATCGGTCTCACCGCGGAGATTGCCGTAGACAGTGAAGGGAAGACATACGCGGGCATGGGGATCGACTTCGAAGACTATGACAACGACGGTCTTCCGGACCTGGTTATCACGAACCTCGCAATGCAGAAGTATGCGCTCTATCGCAACAACGGCGATGGTTCCTTTAACTACGACACCTACAGTTCCGGCATCGCGAAGATGACGTTGCTGCGCTCCGGCTGGGGTCTGCGCTTCTTTGATTACGACAACGATGGCCGCAAAGACCTGATCGTGGCCCAGGGACATGACCTGGACAATGTGGAGCTGAACTTCCCGCAGCTTCACTACCGTGAGCCGATGCTGCTTGCCCATAATGTTGGCGCAGGAAAGTTCGTTGATGTTTCGTCCGAAGCTGGAGCAGTCTTTCGTGAACCGTGGGTCGGAAGGGGACTGGCGCTCGGAGACTTCGATAATGACGGCCGTCTCGATGCGGTGGTCTCGACCAACGACGGGCCTGCGCATCTCATCTTGAATCGGACAGAGTCCGGCAATCGCTGGCTGACGCTGCTTCTCGTAGGTCATACCTCGAATCGCGACGCAATCGGGGCCAATGTGCACGTGATATGTCACGGCCAATCGCAGTACGCCACGGTGACTACCGCGGGCTCGTATCTCTCCAGCAGCGACAAGCGGGTTCATTTCGGTCTGGGCGAAAGTACGGAAGCAGACGTAGAGATTCTTTGGCCAAGCGGCATCCGGCAACACCTGCAGCATGTAAGTGCAGATCAGGTGCTCCGCGTCGAAGAACCCGCGAAATAGGCGTACTTTTTTGTTTATGTCGTTAAACGCACCGTTTTGTTGAGACGTCTCCTGTCTAACTTCGATCCGTGAACTAATTCGATCGATTGAAACGTCTCATAAAAGATTTCTTGACATAGGTTTAGCCACGCGGATAACGTTTTCTCGCTATTAGATGAATCCGGATTCAAACACTCTATGAATCCGGATTCAAACAAAGCAGCAGCTTTTCCATTCGAGGGGCAAAACGCATGAACGCACGCGCAGTTAACCAACTCTGCACGCGGCGAGGTATGGCATGGGTACTATCCATGCTTCTCGCACTTGTTTCTCTGGCAACTCATCCTCTGTATGCACAGGTCGACCAGGGTGCCATCACAGGCACCGTCTCGGATCCTTCAGGCGCTGCAGTCCCGAATGCGACGGTGACTGTAACGAATGTGGATACGGGATTCGTCCTGACGGACAGAACGGACTCCAGAGGAACCTACACCTTCTCCCCCATCAAAATCGGCAAATACTCCGTGAAAGTTACGGCCTCCGGTTTTTCAACCAAGCAACAGGAAAACATTCAGCTCCACGTCGCTGAACGCGCGACTGTGGACATCGCACTTCAGGTCGGAGCGGAAGAGACGGTCGTTGTAACGACGGAAGCGCCTCTGCTGCAGACCGGTGACGGTTCGACGGGACAGGTTATTGAAGCGCAGACCATCGTCGACACACCGCTGAACGGACGTAACTATGTCTTTATCGCGCAGCTCGCAGCCGGCATTGCTCCGGGTAATGGTTCGCGCGGTTCCGGTAAAGGTGACTTCTCGGCCAACGGTATGCGGTCCGAGCAGAACAACTTCCTTCTCGACGGCGTCGATAACAACGTCAACGTGGTGGACTTCTTCAACGGAGCTTCGTACAGCGTGAAGCCCCCACCGGAGGCACTGGCTGAGTTCAAGGTGCAGACCGGCGCCTACAGCGCGGAATACGGCCACTCGGCCGGCGCAGTCGTCAACGTGTCCGTGAAGTCAGGTACCAACAGCATTCACGGTTCGGCCTGGGAATATATTCGTAACGATGCCTTCGATATCCATGAGTGGGCGTCGTTTGGCAATCGTGTAGTTCCCAAGTACCGTCAGAATCAGTTCGGCGGCACACTGGGCTTCCCGATCCTCAAAGACAAGCTCTTCCTCTTCGGTGATGTGGAAGCGAATCGCATCATCTTCGGCGAGAGCAGCAACGTCTCCGTGCCGACGACGCTGATGCGCCAGGGCAACTTCTCAGAGCTTCTGGACACCAGCAAGACCGGAAATAGTAACCCCATACAGTTGGTGCAGCCGAACTCGGGCAACATCGCCACCCCGATGAGTTGCAATGGCCAGAGAAATGTCCTCTGCGCAAGCCAGATCAATGCGACTGCGCTGAAGATCCTGAACATGTATCCGGTCGCGAACCAGAGCATCAACGGCAGGATCAGCAATAACTACTTCAGCAACCGGAACGCGATCGATAACACAACGCAGTTCGATATCCGCGCTGATTACAACGCCACCAAGAGCGACCAGGCGTTCGTTCGCGCCAGCTACTCCGATACTCCGGGGACCCGTGCTCCGATTCTCGGGCCAGTTCTGGATGGCGGCGGCTTCGGCGACACCGGCAACATTGTCAACTTCTCAGAAGCTCTGGCAGCAAGCTGGACGCACGTCTTCAACTCGAGCTTCGTCAATGAAGCGCGCTTCGGCTACAACTACGGTCACTTCGGTTTCACGCAGCCGAACGCGGCGAACTCGAACCTGGCGGCCAGCATCGGACTTGGCGGTATTCCGGGAGGCACCACCAACGGTGGTCTGCCTAACGTTTCTGTAAGTGGTATCAACGGATTTGGCACACCGACCTGGACGCCAACCGATGAGCATCAGAACGTCCCACAGCTTCCGTACCGGCATTAACTTCTAACGCATTCGCTTCTCCACGCTTCAATCGATAGAACCGCGGGTAACCTATAACTACAGCGGTAAGTTCACCGCGGGAGCGGGTTCGCCCACGACCGGCGGAATCGCATACTCGGGCTCCGGCGTTGCGGACTTCCTTACCAACAACATGGACACGGCAGCACTCACCAACATCGCCACCACGGATGATGTCCGGTGGATTCGTGCGGCGTACTTCCAGGATGACTGGAAGATCTCGCAGCGGCTTACTCTGAACCTAGGCCTGCGCTACGAGTATGCACAGCCCTACATGGAACGCCATGACAACCAGGCGGCCTTTGTCGTGAACACGATTGGTCCCAACTCAGGAACGGGTACCTACTACATTCCGAGCTCCAAGCGGAATGTATCGCTGGCAAGCAGCTTCACGAACACGATGGCGGCCAACCGTATCAACATTGCTTACTCAGACAACCGCTTCCTGATTCAACCGCAGAAGACCAACTTCGCACCCCGCTTCGGCATCGCCTACAAGGCGACGGAGAAGCTGGTATTGCGGGCAGGCTATGGTCTCTTCTACGGCGGTCTCGAGAGCTCGGGATACTATCCCAACCTCGGCCTGAACTATCCGTTCATGTTCGAGTCTGGATATAACTCCACTACGCTGTATGGATCCTGCAGTACGACAAGCTGCCGTAACAACGGCATTACGTTGGAGAACGGCTTCTCCGCCGCGATCGCTGCCGGTTTGCAGAATTCGGTTTCCAACCCCAGCCTGCGCGGCTCGGACGCTCAGGTGAAGACGCCGTACAGCCAGCAGTACAACCTCTCAACCGAATATGCGATCTCTCCCACGCTCTCCGCGGGACTGGCGTATGTGGGCTCCAACTCACGTCACCTGATCGTTTTTCCTGACAAGAACGGATCGACAGCGCTGCTCGCAGCCGGGCAGAATACAACCAACTACAAACCATTCCCGGGCATCAACGGGACGGCCTACAGTTCGTACGCTGGAGGTTCCAGCTACAACTCACTGCAGGCAAAACTCGATCAGCACATGCATAACGGGCTTAGCTTCCTGGCGAGCTATACCTGGGCGCATTCCCTCGATAATGCGCCGACACCATTGGGTAGCACAGGTGATGCCGGTTTCCGTAATCCGAACCTGATCGGCCTGGGCCCTGACTGGAGCAACTCACCCTTCGACGTGCGGCAACGCATTGCGCTCAACGGCTCATATGCCTTCCCGTTCGGCGTCGGCAAGAAGTATGGCAATCATCATGGTGCGATGGACATTATCCTTGGGGGATGGACGAACAGTTTGACGTTCATCGCGCAGACCGGTAATCCATTCAGCATGAACACCAATGTGAGCACCCAGGCCGGTGGAAACGCGCATCCGGTGGCCATCCGCGATCCGTTCGCTGCCGGTGGTTCGCCCGATTCGCGCCGCACCGATACCGTAAGTTGCGCGGCCCAGACCCGGACACCCACACACTGGTATAACCCCTGCGCCTTCGTCAATCCACCCGCGGTCGCTTCTGGTTCTGTCATCACCGGATCAGCGGCGTTGCCGTATCTTGGTTCGCCACGTAACTCGGTCCGCGGCCCGGGCTACCAGCGCGTCAACGGTTCGCTCTTCAAGACCTTCAACATCTGGCGCGAAAGAACGACACTCCAACTTCGTGCTGACTACTTCAACCTGTTGAACACGCCCGCCTACGGCAACCCCGATGCCAATATCGGATCCGGTGGCGGACAAATTACCTCCGCCCGCAGCCTCGGTCAGTTCACCCCAGACTCGCGGTTCTGGCAGTTCGCGGGCAAGATCAACTTCTAACCTGCGGTTTCATACAATGATGTGCAGCCGGACGAAGAGTCCGGCTGCACATCGCAGTCTTAAGCCATCAAATTTTTCCCGGACCCTGTGAGATCTGTTTCAAAAGCCGCCGTGCTTCTGCTGTGCTGTGTGTCTCTGACGTTGCATGGACAGACGACGGCGAAACATACGGTGCATCCCGCGACCTGTTCCCTTTCGCCGGCAGATGCTGCCCTGGCCCGCAACGCGCTTGAGAGCTATAACAAGGGCGATCTCGAACAGGCAAAACCTCAGCTTATAAAGCTTGCGCAGACCTATCTGTGCCAAACGGAACTTCAGGCCGCGGCTGGTATGGCGCTGGCAGACTCCGGTGATAACGCGGGCGCATTGCCTTTTCTGGATCGCGCTTATGTCCGGAACAGAAGTGATACTGCCATCGCGTTCAATCTCGGCGTTGCTGCGATGAAGTCCGGAAATACGAAGCGTGCCGAAGAGATTTTTAGCGACCTGGTACGGCGCGCTCCCGCAAAGCCTGACTATCACCTGGCGCTTGCCGCAGTGCAGATGCAGAGGGAAGAGTTCGCCGCCGCGGTGGCATCCTTCGAAAAGGCAAATACGGCGCTGCGCGCCGGTGGTTCTTCGGCATCGCTGGATATGAAGATCGACTGGGCAACCGCTGTGCTGAAGAGCGGACAGCCAGGCAAGGCAAAGGAACTGCTTGCCACAGTGCCTGAATCTCTCAAGTCAGCGCCCGCGCAAGAGATCCTTGCGGAGTCCGAGGAGAAGGCAGGGAACTACGCTGAAGCGGTAAAGCACTTTCAGCTTGCTGCCCAGCTTGATCCCTCCGAGTCCATGATCTTCGGCTTCGGTAACGAGATGTTGCAGCACTGGAGTTTTGGCTCGGCGATCGATATTTTCAAGTACGGAGTTTCAAAGTATCCATCAAGCGAGCTACTGCAGATGGGGCTCGGCATCGCATACTTTGGCAACCACAGTTACGATCTGGCTGCTCAGCCCTTTCAGGCGGTGCTGAAGCGCTCTCCGCAGAACGTCACTGCAGCGGAGTTGCTTGGCAGAAGCTGCGAGGTCGCATCCAGTGCCTCTGTTGCCGGCTGCGACACGCTGCAGGCCTTTGCCGACGCACACCCTGAGAATGCAATGGCCTCGCTCTATGCCGCGAGCAGCATTCTTCATCAAGCAACCGATACGCGCGACACCGCAAGAGCGGAGTTGCTGTTACAGCACTCCCTGAAGGCGGACCCGCGGCTTGCCGATGCCTGGTATGAGCTGGGTGTGCTGCAGCAGAGCAGAAATCAGTGGGATGAAAGTGCGGCATCCCTGGAGCACGCTGTCCAGCAGCGTCCCGCATTTCCTGAAGCGCACTACCGTCTCTCACGCGCCTATGCACGTCTCGGAAAAGGGGACAAGGCACAGGCGGAGATCGCATTACAGCAGAAGTACGCCCAGCAATCCAAAGACGACAACAACCGGCGCATGCAGGAAGTGATTACTTTCCTGACTGCAAAGAACTAAATCCATCTTTCTCTGACAGGAGCTATCGCATGCCTATCTCTGCCACTCGCCTGACCCTCGCGCTTGCCGCCACGCTGGCATTTGTCCCGCAGGCCGCACCGCAGGCACAGGCAGTCCCAGCGCCGAAGGTTGTTGAGCAGGACGGACGTCACGCCCTTCTGGTAAACGGCAAACCGTTTCTGGTACTGGGAGCGCAGATCAATAATTCCAGCACATGGCCTGACACCATGCCGCAGGTCTGGCCTGCTCTGGAGCGCATGCATACCAATACCATCGAAGCCCCGATCTATTGGGAGCAGATGGAGCCCAGCCCGGGCAAGTTCGATTTCTCCTCCGTGGACATGCTGGTGCGACAGAGCCGCGAGCACAACATGCATCTGGTCATCCTCTGGTTCGGCACCTGGAAGAACGGCAACATGCACTATGTGCCGCAATGGGTGAAAGAAGATCCGAAGAAGTACGCACGGGTGATCAACAGGTCGGGTGAACCTCTGGACGTGCTCTCCGCGCAATCCCGCACCAACCTCGATGCCGACAAGCACGCCTTCGCGGCGATGATGCATCATCTGGCAGAGATCGACAGCAAGGATCACACCGTGATCTTTGTGCAGGTTGAAAACGAGTCCGGCAACATCGGCACACCGCGCGACTTCTCTGAAGCCTCGAACCGCGAGTTCGCCGGCGCCGTTCCCACGGATCTCGTCAATGCGCTGCACAAACAGCCCGGCACCTGGTTTGAAGTATTCGGCGGCGATGCAGACGAAACCTTCCAGGCCTACTACCAGGCTCGTTATGTCAATGAGATCGCTGCAGCCGGCAAGCACGAGTTCAACATTCCCATGTACTGCAATGTCTGGCTGGCCTATCCCATCGGAGAGCTTCCCGAACGCCAGGTACGCAACCCAGGCATCGGTTATCCCTCCGGCGGGCCAACCGTAGCGATGCTCCCACTCTGGAAGGCGCTTGCACCGTCGATCGATGTCATCGGTCCGGACATTTACTCCGATGATCCTGGTTTCTACAAAGGTGTGCTCGACGCCTATGCTCGCCCGGACAATGCACTGTGGATTCCTGAGACCGGCAATGGCGACAGCTACGCGCCCTATCTGTTCCAGGCTTTAGGCCATGGCGCCATCGGTTTCTCGCCGTTCGGTGTGGACGAGACCGGCTGGACCTTCGGCAAAGATGACGGACCGAAGGCTCACACCCGGAACTATGCTCTGCTGGGACCGATGGCGGATGAACTAGCCAAACTCAACTTTGAAGGAAAGCTGAAGACCTCGGTGGAACTCCCTGGCCAGTCCGAGCAGGAGCTCGACTTCGGTCCCTGGAAGGCGTCCGTCCGCTTCGGTTTCCCGCAGCAGGACGGCCGCCATGCACCGGGCACTCCTGACCACTCCGGCCGAGCGCTCGTCGCACAACTTGGCCCCAACGAATTCCTGGTAACGGGCGTCGAGTCCAGCGTCGCGTTCCACGTTCCCGATCGGCTTCCGGGGCTCCGGATGCAGATCCTCAGCGCCGAAGAAGGCGAGTACGTTAATGGCGCGTGGAAGGCGAAGCGGTTGTGGAACGGCGATCAGACCGATCGTGGCCTGAACTTCCACCGCAGCCAGAACACCGTTGTCCGAATCCGTCTGGGCACCTTCTGAATGCCCCAATGGAAACAATCACTTCGGAGATTTTGGAATTGATCTCGACACAGGTATCCCGGTTTTGATAACACACTGCACAAGCACGCGTATGACCGTCTCTCAAAGGTGGTGGCTAGCATGAAGCAGCGCCTTTTCTCCTCGCAAGGTATTGGCCTGCTGCTGACCGCGGCAGCCGTTCTCCCGTTGGGGATTGCGGTCGCGTTGCGCGGCAGCAGCGGCAAGGTTTCCGCTGCGACTGAGGCAGAGACCGCTGCCGCAAAGCGAGCGGCGTACAACGAGAAGGTCAACGCGAACTACAACGACCGCTTCAGCCCGGAAAAGCACTTCCTGCCTTCACTGATGACTACGGACACGGGCCAGTTTATCGACCCCAAGGACTTCCCAACCGCACAGTACTGTGGACGCTGCCATAAAGAAGCTCAGCATCAGTGGCGTGAGTCGGCACATTCCAACTCCAATCGAGCGCCATGGTATCTGCGCAACGTTGACATGTTGAAAGACACAAAGGGAGTGGAATACACACGTCACTGCGAAGGCTGCCACGATCCTGTGGCAATGGTGGCGGGAACACTCACACAAGGTGCCGATAAACGCCGCCCCTTTGACGCCGATGGCGTCACGTGTTCTGTGTGTCATTCCATCCAGAAGACTGACACCCGCGGCACTGGTTCCTACGTCATCGCGGTCCCGGCGGTACTCGTAGATGAAAACGGAGCCCGTATTACCCGCCAGGTCTCCGATCTTGAAATCCTTACGCATCTCGACCGCCACAGGGCGGCAGTCATGCAGCCTCTCTATAAGACATCGGAGTTCTGCGCTGCATGCCACAAGGCCGCGCTTCCGCGAGACCTGAACGACTATAAGTGGCAGCGCGCGATCTCGTTGTACGACGAGTGGCAGAACTCCTCGTTTGCCAAGCAGTCTCCGCTGCCGTTTTATGTGAAGGACTCTGTCTCCACCTGCGTAACCTGCCACATGGTGCGCGAGAAGATCAGCCTGCCCGATCCCGGAGCGAAGAATGGGGAACTGGCCTCGCACCGCTGGCTGGGTGCGAACACGATCATTCCGCAGTTCTACGGCTACGACGAGCAGGCAAAGAAGATCGTCGAGTTCCTGCGCAGCAACTACATTAACGTCGACCTCTTCGCGCTGGAGCACGGCAGTGACGGCAAAGATGTCTCTGCTCCGCTGGGAATGCAAAGCTTCGAAGTGAAGCCGGGCGAGCTGATTACGGCCGATGTGGTACTGCAGAACAAGGGCATCGCGCACGCTCTCGTGCCGGAGCAGCGCGACTTCTATGAGTCATGGGTCGACTTCACGGTCAAGGACAAGGCCGGCAAGGTGCTGTTCGAGAGCGGCTTCCTGCAGCCGAACGGTGATCTTGATCCTCGGGCGCATTCGTTCACGAATCGCCTGATCAATCCGGATGGCATTCAGAACCGCGAGCATCAGGTCTGGAACAACAAGATCGTTGCATACAACAACACCATCCAGTCCGGCCGTTCGCAACTTGTGCGCTACGCCTTCCACATGCCGGCTGCAAGTACCGGACCGGTAACACTGACGGCGACCGTGCGGTATCGCCGATTCAATCAACACTTCATGGACTTCGGCATGAAGAAGACCGGCAACGATCACTACCCGCAGCCGGTGGTAGAAGTTGTGTCTACGTCGCGCACGATCCAGGTCGGAAAGAACGGCCGCACGGAGCCGGTTCCGAATGAGAATCCTGACTGGATGCGTTGGAATAACTACGGGATCGCGCTACTGGATGCGCAGCAGTACGCCGCCTCGCTCGACGCCTTCAAGCATGTAGCGGCGCTGCGGCCTACCTATGCCGATGCCTACACGAACCAGGCCATCGCTGAGTTCTTCTGGCAGCGCTACAGCGAAGCCGCCAACCACTTGCATGAAGCTCTGAAGCTCTCACCCGGGAATGCGCGGGCGCAGTATTATCTCGCGCTAGTCCAACGGAATACTGGAGACCTGGAAGAGGCGATTGCTCTTCTTCGGCAGGTGATCGTCACCTTCCCGCGCTCGCGGGATGCGCATCGCGAACTGGGCTTCTCGCTCTATCAACTGCACCGCTACGATGAGGCGAAGGAGGAGTATCTGAAAGTGCAGGGCATCGATCCGGATGACTTAGCAGCGCACTATATCCTTTCGATCCTCTACCGCAGGCTTGGCGATAAGGAGATGGCGGCAAAGGAGTCAGCGACCTTCAACGATCAGAAGGATGATCCCTCTGCCAATAGCTTCGCTCTGAGCTTCCTTAACCAGCACCCTGAGATCGCAAACGAAAGCGTATTCTGGCATGCGCACGAGATCGATTCGGATCAGGATCATATCCAGGGCCCACTTCCAACAAACTTTACGGCGACGCAGAACTAGAGGACACGCGTGCACAGACGTCTTTCGCTGACAGGCCTTCGCTGCATCGTGCTGTTCTTGGGACTCTTTTGGGGACTCACGGCTGCATGCGGTGTCCAGTCTCAGGAAGCACAGCAGCCCGCCCAGCCGCTCGATGGAGCGGCATTAACGAAACAGAAAGGCTGCGTCTATTGCCACGGCGAACACCTGGAAGGAACGGAAGGGAAGGCTCCCTCTCTACGGGGCGTCGGTCTGCGTCGCGATAAAACTTTTATCGAAGGTCAGATCCGCAATGGCGGCCAATCGATGCCTCCCTTTGGGGAGGCATTAACCAACGACGAGATTCAGACGCTGGTGCAATATCTTTCTCAAATGAAAGAAGCACCGGCAAAGACAAACACAGACGCAAAACAGCGTCCAGGGAAGAAGCATTGAGCATACGTCGGACCCTCCTTTTGTTCTGCCTCACTCTTGCCGGATTCGCCGCTGCCCAGCAGCCGGAGGCTACGAAGTGGAATACGCCTCATAACGGAAATCCATTCATTCCGGGATACAACGCTGATGCGACGGTTCTGCAGGACAACGGAATTACGTATGTCTTCGCGACGGAAGATCCCTGGGGAGGCCGCACGCTGAGTTGCTGGATGTCTGCCGACATCGTGCATTGGTCTTCATGTTCTTTGAACTGGCCTACCAAGGAAGCGGCGACGAGCCCTACTTCCAAAAACAGCATGGTGTGGGCTCCGTCAGTGATTCATGCGCCCAATGGCCGCTACTACATGTATGTGTCAGTGGGCAGTGAAGTGTGGGTCGGTGTCGCAGACCGGCCGCTTGGACCATGGAGCAATGCCCTGGGCGACCGTCCTCTCATACGTGCGGATTTCGATCGCAGATATCACATGATCGATGCGGAGGCCTTGGTCGATACGGACGGTCAGGCTTATCTGTACTGGGGATCGGGATTGAACTGGGTCAATGGAGACTGCTTCGTCGTCCGTCTGAAGCCCGATATGGTGACCTTCGACGGAGAGCCCAAGGATGTGACTCCTGGGCACTACTTCGAAGGCCCGTTTATGTTCAGGCACGGCAGTGCGTACTACCTGATGTACTCCGAAGGCAAGACTACGGATGACACCTACAACGTGCGCTATAGCGTCGCTGATAACCCATTCGGCCCATTCCATGAAGGCGCTACCAGTCCGATTCTGGTGAGCGATAAGGAGCATGACATCCTTGGCCCTGGACACCATGCGGTCTTCGAGCGTAATGGAAAGACCTACATTGTGTATCACCGCCATAGTCTGCCATTCCAGACGGCATCAGTCCTGCGGCAGCTCTGCATGGATGAGCTGGTTATCGACGACGCGGCCCGCACACTGCATAAAGTGACCCCGACACATACAGGACCAGCACTGCTGCATACCAGCGTGCGCGAAGCCGGTCACCTTCCTGTAACGGCGACCGCCTCCAGTACCGCAAGTAAAGACTTCGCTGCAGCCGCAATTCTTGACGACAACTACGCGACGCGCTGGCAGCCGGGTGCGGATGATAAAGCTCCGTGGCTTGTTCTGGACCTCGGTCGACC
>JAEKKE010000460.1 GCA_019510535.1 Acidobacteriota bacterium | reverse complement strand
ATGGATCGGGATTACGCGCCCCTTCAGGGCTCACGCCGACGAGGTTCCAGCGACCGATTTTCAACCTCTCGCGCAAGATGCGACATGTGCATCATGCCTGTTTCTATAAGATATTGTTTTGAATTCTGTTTTCGGAGAATCGGTCCGTGCCTCTCCGGGCGAAACTTGGAGCAAAATTCAAAAAACACCAGAAACGAACTAATGATCCGGCTCGAGAGGCCGGACCGAGACTCGCGATGATCGCCTGGAGAGGACACTCGACTCAGCATCTATGGACATTCGCTGGGGACGGCCTGCCGTGCGCAGCACGGATCATCAGACTTCGGCACCGCATATGTGCGAGCACCTCTCGTCAGTTGATTTCCGCGAGCGCAACAGCCTTCCCCGCACAAACCAAATTGAGAAAGAGCCGGAGATTGTCGAGCTACGCTGATCGCCTATGCCGCGCGACGTTCCGGCAGTCATGTACGTTATAAGCGTACGACCGTCAAGCGGCGGCGGTGTATAGATGCGGCCGAATGGCCGGGCCACGGAGCGCTTCACGAGAGACATCGTCGCGAGGGAAGCGCTCCATTGCGACGGCACAACAGAGTGGATCGGGGCGCAAATGACTCGAGATTATCAGTGCCTATGCTGGTCCTATTCCCGGCCCTCAGACGAAGTCGGCGGCGGTGAACAGGCTGGCACTGACCCCCGCCACCAATATCGCCGAGTCCGCCGTTGCGCCCCCATCACTGGAATAGAAGAGGTAGGTGTCGCTCCCGACCATCAGCGCGGCGACTTCCGCATTTCCGCCATGGCCATCGAACAATTGCTGTGCCGCTGTATCCGCAGCTGCGAGACTGGCTTGCGCCTCGCCCATGAGCACCGCCGCCGGCGCGTAGCCGACCGAGACATGATCGGACCCGTCAACATAGTCCGTGACCCGATCCGTCCCGCCATTGACGGTAGAGCCCTGACCGGAGAATTGAAACAGATCGGAACCGGCGCCGCCCGTCAGCGTATCGACGCCCAGATCACCGCTTAGCGTGTCGTTGCCGTCGCCGCCGCTGATCGAGTCATTGTCCTGCCCGCCGCGGAGCGAGTCATTGTCCGAGCCCCCGTCAATGGTGTCGTTACCGCGATTGCCGTTTACCGTATCGTTGCCGGATCCGCCGATAATCTGGTCATCATTGGCGCCGCCATTTATGCTGTCCGAACCGGCGCCGCCATCCAGCGTGTCGTTTCCGGCATTACCCTGAAGATAATCGCTGCCGTCGCCCCCGCTCAGGCTGTCGCCCCCGTCCGTACCGCCATTTGCGGACTGCCCGTAGAGGTGGTCGTTACCCGTTCCGCCGAGCAGGGTATCCGCGCCGGCGCCGCCGAACAGATTGTCATGTCCTGCATAGCCATTGATATATTCGTCGGGAGTGTTTCCCGTCATATTATCGTCGCCCGCGAAGATCGTCGTCAGGGCCTTGTCGGTATCGCTGGTCTGCGCCCATCCCGCAAACTGGGTCGCGCTCACATTGATGTCCGACACCGTGAAAAATGCATTGCCGTTCAAGCTATCCTGAATGCCGGCAATGGTTCCTCCGGCCACGTTGCCCAGGGAATCGAACGCGAACCCTGAACCGGTGAACTGGATCAGGAACCCGTCGCCCAAGTCCAACTTTACCAGCGTAGAACTTGTCTCGGTATAATCGCCATCGAGCAAGTTTCCAATATTAAGCTGGTCCATACGGAACGGAGCGCCCGTACCTGTAACTAGCTTGGCCATTGTAACTCTCCCATATCGAGGCGAACGAGTGATCTCACGCGAGATGGAATGTACGATAGCCGTCTATGATCGCGTATATAGTCTTGTTATAGTCTGTCATGGATCATCGTGATTACCCATATGGGCTGGTGACCAATGTCACAAAGACACAGTAGAGACAGGCCGGTGAGCTCAAGTCTCCGTGACTTGGCTCGCACCGAATGGCGAGGTGAGTGGTGCGCTGTTTCGATGCGCTTCGTCAGCGCGATCCCAAAGATGCCGCATAGGCCGCCAGCGCAATCATGTCGTCATTGGTGAGTTTCTCGGCGACCGTGCGCATTGGTGCGGCCTCCGCGTTCGCGCGCGTGCCCGCCGCGAACGCCATCAACTGACGCACCAGCATCGACGGGGAGCGGCCGGCAAGGGGCGGGGCGATGCCGCCTTCGAGGTCCAGCCCGTGGCAGGCCCCGCAGGGTACACCACCCGGCCCACCGCTGGCGGCGAGCGCAGCGCCACGCGCCAGCGCGCCTTGCGGGACATAAGCGGTGAAACGTGCGCGCGGATCGCGCAGTTCGAACCTTTCGGGGAACCTTTCGGAATCTTCCGGCACTTCGATCAGGCGGGCGCCGAGCGGTATTTTGGGTCCTTCCCCGAGCACATAGATGAAGCCATTGGCTTTAGGTGGCGCGATCTCCGCCACTTCCACGACGGACACGTGCGAGTGGAATGGGCGCTGGCTGTAATAGGCCGCCGCGGAAGCGACATCGGCGGCCGAAGCGGTCTTGGCGGTCGCCACCATCAGCCGGCTGGCGGGCGAGGGTACCGCCGATTGGCGCGACCCGTCCGCGAACGCGGCCACCTGCCGCTCGATATAGTCGGCCGGCAGCCCGGCCAGCGAGGCGTTTTCCGGCCGCCCTTCGCCCGCAGGCAGATGGCAGAAGCCGCAGGCATTGGCGCCCGCATTTCCCGCGAGCACCGGTCGTGGCATTGCCGGATGCGCTTCGGGGAACCAGTCTGCGGCGTGGGTGAGGTCGTGGATTTGCGCTTCGGTAAAGTGTTGCGCCGACCCGGGAAGCTGAAGCGGCCTTACATTATCCGGCTTGCCGGCAAGTGCGGGGATGCCGACTGGAAAGGCCCAGTTCCAGTCGAGAGGCACCTCCGCTTCGATCCCGGCCATCGCGAAGACGCAGGCGACCGCCAGTCCGATGCGTTTCATGGAAGTGCCCCCCGAGATTGATTGCGTTGATGATCGGCGATTGTGGGACGGAGGGCAAGCGGTGCGGGTGATACCGATGCGATGAAAACCCTGATAA
>JAEKKE010000459.1 GCA_019510535.1 Acidobacteriota bacterium | reverse complement strand
AGACTTCCTAACACGCATCCTCAAGATGCGGCTCATTTGTTCTTTCGCCTAAGCTGAGGCAAGAATGAACCAGAGCCGCATTTCCTTTGCGGCGGCTCTGAGGGAGACCAGAGTGCGTCGTCGTGAGTTGTTGCAACATGGGCTTGGTGGTGCTGCCTTACTTTCATCCCGATCGGTCTTTGCATGGGCAGCAGCCGAGTCGAGACCAGTGGTCCGCACCACTGCCGGCGACGTGCGCGGCACGATACGCGATGGTATCGCCCGCTTTCTCGGAATTCCTTACGGTGCTGATACGAAGGCACGTCGTTTCCAATCGCCACTTCCAGTAGCACCTTGGAAAGGCATTCGCGATGCGACAGCATGGGGAGACCGCTCTCCGCAGCTTGGCGGAGGACGCGCCCGCCGCGAAGAAGCACACCCGGACGCTGAGACCTACCATCTGCCGCCAGACGAAGGCGAGATCAGCGAAGACTGTCTCCATCTGAATGTGTGGACTCCATCGCCATCGCGTGCGGGGCATGAACGGCGGCCGGTGCTGTTTTATATCCATGGCGGAGCCTACAACAGCGGTACCGTCAATGCATCTCTCTATGACGGAACACGCTTGGCGCGCCGCGGTGACGCGGTGGTCGTGACTGTCAATCACCGTCTGAATGCCTTCGGTTTTCTTTACCTCGCTGAGCTGACCGACGATCCGGCGTATGCAGATTCCGGCAACATCGGCCTGCTGGACCTGGTGTTGGCTTTGCGCTGGGTGCATGACAACATCGCAGCCTTTGGCGGCGATCCGAACCGAGTCACGATCTGGGGGCAGTCCGGAGGCGGGGCCAAGTGCGCCACGCTGATGGCCATGCCAACGGCGCACGGTCTCTTTCATCGCGTCATGAGCATGAGCGGCCAGCAGGTCACCGCCGCCCCGAAGAAGATCGCTACCGAACGTACGCGTGCCTTCCTTGCCAAGCTTGGACTGGATCACGTCCCCGGCAGCGAGCTGAGGCAGAAGCTTGATGCGCTGCCGCTCGATGCACTGGAAGAAGCTGCGCGTGTCAGCAGTGCCTGGCTTCCGGTTGTCGATGGTGGTGCGCTACCGCGCGATCCGTTTGATCCCGATGCGCCTCCGCTCTCCGCAAACGTTCCCATGATTCTCGGCAACACGCATGACGAGACCCGCGGTCTGATCGGCGGCGCGCAGCCCGCTCTTTTCTCGCTGACGTGGGAGGAAGTTCCACCAGCGCTGGCGAAGAATGTCGGCAGCTTCCTCGGTGGTATCGATCCTAAGGACGTTGTAGCGAAGTATCGCGGGTGGTATCCGCAGTATTCGCCCCCGGATGTATTCTTTGCCGCGGCGACTGCGTTCCGGTCGTGGCCGGGGCAGGTGATCGAAGCGGAGCGGCGTGCGCAGAGCCCGGCTGCAAGCCGCACCTGGGTCTATCAGATGAACTGGCCATCGCCGGTAGCAGGCGGAAAATTTGGTGCACCGCATACGCTTGATATCCCGTTTTACTTCGATAATCTCGCACTCGCGCCGGGGATGGTCGGCGCATCTGCCGACGATGTGCGCCGTGCCCAGCCATTGGCCGATGCCATGAGTGAGACCTTGTTGGCCTATGCCAAAACCGGGAATCCGAACAATCCCGCAATCCCGCAGTGGCCTGTCTATGACATATCGAAGCGTTTTACGATTACTTGGGACTTTAAGCCGGCAGTTGTCTCCGATCCTCGCGGAGAAGAACGAAAATTGGCGGCACAAGCCCACTACCGTCAACCGGGGACGTAATCGGCTTCTCGATTGAAACGTTTCGATTCGATTTGACGGAAGGAAATCCCGATCCTTATAGTTCAGGCACGCCTTAGGGCGTATCCCCTTGCCGTTTTGAAACTGGAGTCCCGTGATCCGTCCTGCTATTTTTGCTCTC
This sequence comes from Acidobacteriota bacterium, assembly GCA_019510535.1. GTDB lineage: Bacteria > Acidobacteriota > Terriglobia > Terriglobales > Acidobacteriaceae > Terriglobus. The sequence goes on along the minus strand of JAEKKE010000459.1, from coordinate 2,189 downwards.
TCGCTTGCTGCCTTGAGTGTCGCCGTTGTGGCCCCCGCTATGGCTCAGGACACACGCCATGTCACCGAGCCCGTCATCCCTGCGGCCTGTACCGTCCTGAAGGCAAAGCTTCATGCGGCGAACAATGCTCTTCGGGAAGAAGACGAGCAGAAGCTCGATACGGAGCGCATTCAGCATGCGCTCGACACTTGCGGCAGCGGAAAGGCGGTAGCGCTGCGTGGTGACGGCGCACTGAATGCATTTCTCAGTGGCCCTCTGGAGATGCGCGCCTGCAGGCCGCTCCTCAGCGTGAAGGATGTGAAGAATGCCGCGATCATGGGCGATGGAGCCATCGATGGACGCGGCGGAAGCCAGTTGATCGGCAAGAGCTATAGCTGGTGGCAGCAGTCTCGCGCGGCCGAGCCGACGAATACCAAGTACTCCGCACCACGGCTACTGATTGCGAATCACGCTGACGGTCTGATTCTGTATCGCATCCGCCTGCATAACTCGCCCAACTTCCATGTCGCAGTGGGAAACACTAACGGATTCACCGTCTGGGGAGTGCATCTGCTTACACCCACCGTGCGCGGGACAGACGCGCGGAATACGGATGGCATCGATCCGGGCAGCTCTGAAAACGTCACCGTCACTAAAAGCTGGATCGACAATGGCGATGACAATATTGCCATCAAGGCCGGCGTGCACCACATGAGCGTGATCGACAACCACTTCTACAGCGGCCACGGCATGTCGATGGGCTCCGAGGCGCGCGATGAGTCGGACATCCTGGTGGATACGCTGACGCTCGATCACACGACCAGCGGAGTGCGTATCAAGAGTAACGTGCAGCGTGGCGGCATCGTCCGCGGCGTGACCTATCGCCACCTCTGCCTGCGCGATGTTCCCATGCCGATCTCCATCAGCCCGTTCTATAACGGACAAACGACGGACGGCATCGACGATCTCGGCATGAAGGGGCCGCTGACGCCTGACTACAAGGGCATCCGGATTGAGAACTTCATCAGCCTGACTCCCGGTATCGTTCAGGTTGCCGGGCTTAACGCAGAACATCCGACAGAACTGACTCTGGATGGCGTTGACGTGCGTAGCGTAAAGCCGGAGCAGGTGCGTGCCCGATACAGTTCCATCACCGTTGGACCGAAGGGCGCTAACTTCACCTTTACCGGTTCCAGCGTCACGGCGACGACGCCGACGCCGAAAGTGAAGATGGACTTTAGCTGCGATAACAAGTTTGTTCCGTACCAGGACTAGGAGAAGACGATGCGGATTGCTGCCAGAAGCCTGGGTGCGTTGTTCCTCTGTGCCGTCGTAACCGGCGCTGTCGCTGAAGATGCGTATGTCGGTTCGCAACCGGCCCAGCGGAAGCCCGGAACCACAGTACGCCTAGATCTGATCGGTGATTCCACGCAGACCGACAATGCCGGTTATGGCCGTGGCTTCTGCGCCAACCTTTCGGAGAAGGTCGACTGCCTGAATATGGCCAAGGGCGGCGCCAGCACCAAGACCTATCGCGAGCTGGGCCTCTGGGATCGCAGCTTGAGCACAAAGCCCGATTACATGCTGATTCAGTTCGGGCACAACGATATGGAGACGGCCGAACATCTGGACCGGCAGGTCTCCATGGCGGACTACGAAAAGAACCTCCGCCGCTACGTGGAGGAAGCACGTGCTCACAGCATCACGCCGGTGCTGGTGACGCCATTGACGCGCCGTTACTTCGAGAAGGACGGCAAAATCCATAGCGATCTGCTGGCGCATGCCGCGACCATGAAGCGGGTTGCCACGGAGATGCAGGTACCGCTGATCGATCTGCAGGCCGAGAGCATTGCCTATCTGGATGGCATCGGCGAGCAGGCAGGTCTGAAGCTCGGCATCACCAAGAAGGACAAGGACGGAAAACTACAGCCGGACAAGACGCACCTTGATTGGCAGGGAAGTTATGTCTTCGGCCGTATCGTCGCCGTCGATCTCGGCAAAGCTGTTCCTACGCTGCAGCAGTATGTGCGGCCCAATGCGGCGGGTCTTCCTCCTGAGGGGCAGCTTGCCATGCGTGTCATTCAAGGGGCGCCCTTCAAGGTTGTGCTGACCGGTGATTCAACGGTCGCGCTTGAGGGAGGCTGGGGCCCGGGTTTCTGTGCGACCCTTACGTCGAATGTCAACTGTGTCGACCTGGCGCAAAACGGCCG